>SGYJ01000037.1 GCA_004214275.1 Acidimicrobiales bacterium
CCTTGTCGCTCGCTTTTCGACTTCGCTCTTTCAGGGAGTACGCCGAATGGATGTGCAACAGAAACATCCCAGCCAAACCAAGTCGCAAAACCCAGAGAAGAAAAGTTCTTGGAAAGAGGCCTCCGCCGAGACCCCTTAGGGTTTCCGCATATTCGTGTAACTGAACTGGGCCTTCGTAAATATGAAAGTTGCCAATCATGTGCACAATCACGAAACCGAGCAACCCGATCCCAGTTAACGCCATCACCCATTTCCGGCCGATGGAGGATTGATAGATATTCAAAGGGAATGGCAACTGCCATTTCCGTCGAAAAATCGGAGTCGAACCTTGTGGGTTCGTAGCTGTGGCCGCCATGGCCAACCTCCTAAAGGACAAACGTGCTCCCGAAACCGTATAGGTACAGACGGCCAAATGCAGAACTGGTTAGCAAACCTTTATCTGATACCTATTGATCGCGTGGACATCCGGTCCCCGTAATTCGAGTGCCAGAGTGGCGGTTCCCGGATTCTTTGCGACCAAAAAAGTTTCAGCGACCTTCGTTACGCTGTCCGGTTCGAAGTCTCCGGTAAAGCTCCAACGCTCTGTGTCTCGTCCCGGGGCGTGCCACTCCATGGTCAAAGTTGCCGCTTCAATGTGGGTTCTGAGATCTGAGACAACGTGTATTGCGCACTTACTTTCACCGGCAGCCATTTCGTCATCGTGGAGGTCGGCGACCACAATGACCGGGCGGTTGGCTGCACTCAACGCGTCCCAGGCTTTCTTAGGTCTACGACGGTGATCCAAAATCGCGCAACTTACATACGGCAACGCATCAGCGAAAAGAAACTGACAAAACCCCCCAGTGGGTTTGTATTTCACCGTCCTCAATATTTCGATGGTGTGGCGGATCACTTCTGCTTGACGGATCTGGCCGCGTTGAACCCAGTCAGCCCAAGTAGCTTCGCCATCGATAGGTCCGTCCTGTTCGAGCAACGCCAACTGAGCACCAAACTTCTCTGACAACACCTGTTTGTTCACATCCGGGAAGTTCATCGCTCCACAAGCAATTGCCAGTTCCTCATCATCAGGGAGCGACTGCGCTCCGAACTCAGAAACAAATCGTAAGAGCCTCGGTACTCGCAGACCCAACGTCGCTAAGTCCGAAATTTTTCCGTGCCGCCAACCAAACCAAAGGTGAGAGTCAGTTCCGTCGAGTTGGGGAAAATGTGGGGCGACACCCGAATGGGCAATAGCGGGTCTCGTCGGGTCTGCCTTCTCGAAAGAACGTTTCACTGATCTGTCAAGAATTGAACGATTCCACGACGGGAGCTGATGACCCAACGAAGTCAAAGATCCGTAGGTGGCGTTGCTGCCGGCACCGTTGTATTGACCCGGCGGGTGGTCGTAGCTGAACGGCTCGTTGTGCCCATTCCAAAGAACAATCGAAGGGTGGTGCCCGAACTGGTGGACAAGTGCCGTAGCTTGCCGCACCGCTTGAGATCGTATGGATCGAGAATGACCCCATTGAAGAGGAAAATCTTGGAAGATGAGCATCCCAAGCTGGTCTGCCTCTTCGTAGAGGTGAGGGTGACCGACATGGCCGTGGACTCGTACTAGATCGAGACCGGCGTTCTTAGCTAGAACTAGGTCGCGTCGGTAATCATCTTGAGTGATCGTTGACAGGTCCGCGTTGCACGGACCGAAGTTGGTTCCTTTCAGAAAGATCCGCTCACCGTTAACTGAAGCAATCCAGTTTCTGAGTTCAAAGCTCCGAAACCCGGTACGGCGAGTCTTGCTGTCGCTCGATACCCCATCGAGGCTCACCGCTACACACACGTCGTAAAGGGGTTGAGCGCCCAGAGCTGAGGGCCACCACAGATCCGGTTTCTCTACTGCTACGTGCCATTCAATCTCATTACGCCCGCGAGCCAACACGATGTCTTGCGTGTGCTCAATCGAATCGTCGTTTCGGACAATATGTGTCAGAACCTCAACCTTGGTGGTGACGGCACTATCAAGCACTCCGCCGAGTCGAATGATCGCCCGGTCCTCATCGGCTTCGAGGACCAAAATTCTGAGATCATCGATCTTGATCGGACCGGTCTCTTCAATCCGCACATCTCGCCACAAGCCACCTGGATTTAAGTTCTGATCAAGACTGTCCGAATGCTGTAGAACCCCAGTGATGTTGCGCTTCTCGGTGCGGTCAGAGGGCGTTTCACAATTCGCCTCGATTGCCAGAAGATGCTGGCTAGAGCGCCTCGTTGCTTGCGTGATCTCAAAAGTATGTTCGACGAAATACCCCTCGGTGTCTCCGAGATAGGCCCCATCGAACCAAACATCACCTTGGTAGCAAAGACCATCGATAGCTAGCCAACGCCTGTGACCTTCGACTAGTTCACCGAGTTCGAAATGCCGGCGATACAAGACAGCGTCTGTGTCGGCAAGAACATCGTGTGAACGCCAGAGACCGGGAACCTCGATGTCGGCCCAATCGTTGTCGTCCAGATCAATATCGCCCACGCGGCGTCGCGTAGCTTCCTCAGCTGCACGGACTTTCCAAGTGCCCGACAGAGAGATCTCTCGTCTCGTATCTCGTAACTCACTCACTATCTTGCTGACCGTAGTGGCCTTAGCGACCTAAAGGGCGCCTCGGCGGTTAGGGTGCGGCCATGACTCAGCCAAGGAACCTCGGGGAACTGAAGAAGTCGGGATGGGTATCTCGACCAGTAAAAGAAGAAATGCGTCGAAACGCGGTCGCCCGCATAGCAGCAAGTGAACCGCTATTCGAAGGGGTAGTCGGCTACGAAAACACTGTCTTGCCTCAGCTTGAGAACGCCGTGCTTGCTGGCCACGACGTGATCTTTTTAGGAGAGCGGGGTCAAGCGAAAACTCGAATGATTCGGTCATTGGTCAACCTGCTTGACGAATGGATGCCCTACATCGAAGGTTCAGAAATTTATGACGACCCGTACAACCCGGTGTCCAAGCATGCGAAAGACCTCGTCAAAAAACGTGGAGACAAAACCCCCCTCGCATGGGCACACCGAGACATCCGCTATGGAGAGAAGCTCGCCACTCCGGACACTTCAATCGCAGACCTCATCGGCGAAGTTGACCCGATAAAAGTCGCCGAAGGTAGATACCTTTCCGACGAACTCACCCTGCACTACGGGATGGTTCCCCGGACAAACCGGGGCATCTTCGCGATCAATGAATTACCAGACCTCGCGGAACGAATTCAGGTGGGCCTGCTAAACGTCCTCGAGGAACGCGATGTCCAAATTCGCGGTTACAAAGTGCAGTTGCCACTTGACGTGTTGCTGGTCGCTTCAGCGAACCCCGAGGACTACACCAACAGAGGCCGAATGATCACACCGCTCAAGGACAGATTCGGAGCGCAAATTCGCACCCATTACCCCCTAGAAATTGATACCGAAATTGATATCGCCGAACAGGAAGCAGTGCCTCTTGACGCTCCCGGACTATCCATAGTTGTCCCGGAATTCATGGCTGAAGTAATAGCGACCTTCAGCCACATATGCCGATCAAGCCCCCAGGTGAATCAACGGTCCGGGGTATCGGTCAGAATGACGGTCACCAACTACGAAACTCTTGCCGCGAACGCCACCCGTCGCGCCTTACAAGCCAACGAAACCCATGTCGTGCCGAGAGTCAGCGATCTTGACGCATTGATGGCTTCATCAAGTGGAAAAATCGAAATTGAATCCATTGAAGAAGGACGAGAAGGACAAATTGTCAAGCAGATGTTGAATGCAGCCGTACTCGAAGTCTTCAAGGGTCGCTTCTCACCCGAAGATCTCGTCGCCGTGGTGGACAGCTTTGACCAAGGCGTCGTCGCCCACACGGGCGACGATGTGGGATCAGGAGAATACGCGGATCTACTCGCTGGCCACCCCGCTCTTGCCGAAGCTGCTGCTGAACTTACCGATTCATCTGACCCCGCAGAACTTGCTAGTGCCGTCGAACTCATCCTCGAAGGACTGCACCTGTCAAAACGTCTCAACAAGGAAGCACTCGGTGTGCGGGCCACCTACCGAGGTCGAGGCTGAACATCAATCCGAAATAGAACGAGTCGCTATGGTGATCAGAAAAAGAAACAAAAAGCGAGAAGGCGTCCGCTTCCGATATTCCGCATGGGATGGCACTCAAGTTGGCTTCGAGTACGACGCCCAAGACCTATTCAAAGAACTAACCGACGATTTGCTGTACCACGGCGACCTCAACGCAGCCATGCGACGTTTGATGCAGCAGGGCTTCGAAGACCGAGATGGCAACCGCATGCAAGGCCTACGCGACATGCTGGACCAACTCCGGGAACGCCGAGAAGAGATGTTGGACCAGTTTGACCTGGGCGGCATATACGACGAGATCAACGAAACTTTGGATGACGTTGTGTCTGAGGAACGAGATGCAATCGAAGATCATGTTGCTGACGCTGTTGACTCCGGTGACCAGAGGGCGGGTGACATAGCTGAAGCTTCCTCCGTTGACAAGAACCTCCAACTAGACATGCTCCCCCCGGACCTGGCAGGCAAAGTACGCGGCCTACAGAACTACGAGTTCGTTTCACCTGAAGCTCGAGAACAGTTCGAAGAGCTTATTGAGCGTCTCAAGAAAGAAATCGCGCAAAGTCAGTTCGATCAAATGGCCGGAGCAATGGGGGAGATGCAGCCAGAAGACTTGTCACCAATGAAAGACATGATGGCTGAGCTCAATCAAATGATTGAGCAACGCAACAACGGTGAAGAGCCGGACTTCGAAGGCTTCATGGACCGGCACGGAGACTTCTTCCCAGAAAACCCCGAATCCTTGGATGAGCTCCTCGAAATCATGGCCGAACGAATGGCAGCTATGCAGGCGATGATGAATTCGATGACCCCTGAACAACGCCAGCAATTGCAGGAACTCTCCGCTGAACTAATGGACGATATGGATCTGCAATGGCAAACACAGCAACTTGCCCAACATCTCCAAGAAGCGTTCCCAGATATGAACTGGGACCGCAGCTACGAATTTGGCGGCAATGAGCAACTCAACATGCCCGAGGCCACTGACCTGATGCAGCAACTTGGGGATCTAGACGCACTCCAACAAATGTTGCAGAACGCTTCGAATCCCGGTGCCCTGGCCGAAGTGGACCCTCAACGAGTCGAAGAGCTTCTAGGAAATGAGTCAGCGGAAGCTTTGCAGCGACTCAGCGAAATGGCCCGAATGCTCGAGGAAAATGGTCTCGCCGAGAACAAAGAAGGTCGTCTCGAACTGACGCCACGCGCCTTAAGAGCCATAGGCCAGAACGCGCTCGGTGATTTATTCGACAAGTTGATGGATGACACAGTCGGCTCTCACAGAATCAACCGAACTGGAATCGGACACGAACGAGCATACGAAACCAAGCCCTATGAATTCGGCGACAACTTCAACCTCAACATTGAACAGACTGTTCGTAACGCCATAAGCAGAACGGGTCGAGGCACCCCAGTTCGTCTCACCCCTGATGATTTTGAAATCGAACGAACCGAGATGACGACACGCGCATCTACCGTCCTCATGCTCGACCTTTCCTTGTCGATGCCAATGCGCGACAACTTTCTTCCGGCGAAGAAAGTAACGATGGCGTTGCATTCACTAATCAGCTCGCAATACCCACGCGACTATCTAGGGCTTGTCGGTTTCGCAGAGTCAGCTTTCGAATTCAAGGCACAGCAACTACCCGAAGTTTCTTGGGACTACGCGTATGGCACCAATATGCAACATGGGTTCATGATTGCCCGACGGCTCTTGGCCCGCCAAAGCGGCACCAAACAGATCATCATGATCACTGATGGTGAACCAACAGCGCATATCGGGCCAAGCGGTCAACCGTACTTTAATTACCCACCCTCACCTGAAACGATTGAATCAACGCTCAAAGAGGTCGCTAGAGCGACCAAAGAAGACATCCGGATAAACATTTTCATGCTGGACCCCAATAACTACCTCCGACAATTTGTCGAAAAGATGACACACATGAACGGCGGACGGGCGTTCTTCACAAGTCCCGACAACTTGGGTGACTACGTCCTTGTTGATTTCTTGGAACACAGAAGGCGACTCTCTTCGACGGGACGATTCTGATGGGACAGGTGAGCGACCAAAGGTCAGACTCTTCACAGCCTGTTCAGGAATACTAGATTCACGCCAATGAGTTCGACCGATCTCGCTCCCGACCGAATACGCAAGGGTGAACGCACGCGCACCAGAATCTTGGACGCCGCTGCTGATGTTCTTGCGCGTCGGGGATATGCGGCAGCAACGTTGACTGAGATCGCGTCCGTAGCGAAGATGCAAGCAGGCAGCCTCTACTACCACTTTGATTCGAAAGACGCGATCGTCGAAGAAGTGATGGCGGTCGGTCTGGATCACGCACGAGAAGCAATACGGGCGGCACTGAAGGCTGTAGGCGAAGAAGCATCTGGTCACGACCGACTCATGGCCGCAGTGGTCGCCTACATCACTGCCATAACCCTTGATTCAGACTTCACCAAGGCAAACATCCGGTGTTATGAAGAGTCGCCAGAGGCAACAAGAGCGAACCTGGCTGTCCCGCTGCGCGAATTTGCTAACGGCTGGGTGCGGTTGATCGAATCTGGTCAATTAGACGGCTCGCTGCGGAGCGACATCGAAGCGCGAGTCGTCGCTCGCATGACGATTGCAGCGATGAACTCGGTAGTCGGATGGTGGCGGTTTGACGGCGAATTCCACATCGAACACGTAGCACATATGTTTGCGAGCACAGTGGTGGATGGACTTGCTACCGACAGTTAAAACAAACTGTTTGGAGGATGAGCTGTGAAATTCGATCTCTTCATGTATTGCACTATGGGCCGACGAGAAGAGCTTGAGTCGGGATTAGCAGGTCTCAATAATGACTACTACCAGCGGATGCTGGCCGAAATATCCGACATTGCGAAATATGCAGATCGCAATGGATGGCACGGTTTAGGCCACCCGGAACATCACCTACAAATCGAAGGCTTCGAAACGTCGAACGATCTTGGATTGATGGCTTCATGGGTGGCGAACGCTACCGAACAGCTGCGGGTCATTTCTTGTGGCTTCGTTTCCACCACCCACAACCCGTTGCGAGTAGCAGAACAAATCTCAACTCTGGATCACATGACCGGGGGACGCCTGGGCGTAGGAATTGTTAGGGGCTACCAACATCGTTGGGTTGATCAGTTCAAAATTCGGCCGGACTTGTCCGCAGTAGGTCATTGGAACAAAGACACAGATGTTGATGAGTACAACAGAAGATATTTCGAGGAGTTTGTCGAGGTAGTGCTGACTGCGCTGCAGAACCAGACCTTCAGCTATGAAGGAGAATTCTGGAAATTCCCGAACGACAATTTGAACCCACACCATCACAGCGTCTATTCCGACTATGGCGCGGGCATAGACCCGGACATGACTATCAATGAGATCGGGATAGCGCCTCGCCCGCTGCAAGAACCGCACCCGCCTCTATATGGGGGCTTCACAATGTCAATGAAGACGGCTCTGTTTTGGGCGAAATATGGAGGAACTCCGATTGTCTTGAGCGACAAACTCGATTTCTGTGAGGCGCTTTGGGAGACCTACCGGAATGAAGCAGCTCAGTACGGTATCGAAAAACCGAAGGGCCACGAAGCAGCATGGGGAGGCATCACCGTCTGCGCACCTACAGACCTGGAGGCTCAACAGCAGTTTGAAGATATGGAGTGGTTTTGGGATAAGTGGGCCCGTCAGTTCGGTCAGGGGATGCCCTTGAAATTGGTGGGAAGCCCAGACACGATCAGCAGACAAATTGAAGAGGCGTATAGCCGGCTCGGCTTCGACGAAATCTTCTTCCTAATTCCACAAGGCATTCATTCCAGCGATCAGATCATCGAATCGATGGATCTATTGACACATCAGGTGATGCCCCGATTTGCCTAAAGCTTTCTCTGTGACCCGCTACCAAGATGAATCGCGGTAATTGGGGACATTGGCTCTAGCCTTGATAGATCATGGCTGGATCTGACTCGCTTCTGAAAAGGCCCACTTTCGCGAGCAGCGATAACAGCCTCGCAAAGTTCGTAGCCCGGCCAGTGCTGCGCTTCGTAGATCGCGAAGTAGCGGGAGGCATCCTACTTTTAGTCGCAACGGCTATAGCACTGATATGGGTAAACATAGGCTGGGAGGACAGTTACAACGCCTTTTGGCATACCGAAATCGAGTTAGCGGTAGGGACCTGGCACCTCCCGCACATGAGCGTCGGCCATTTCGTCAATGACGGATTGATGGCTCTGTTCTTCTTCGTCGTCGGCCTAGAGATAAAAAGAGAATTAGTTACTGGAGACCTGCGTTCTCCTCGGGCTGCAGCCCTGCCAGTTATTGGTGCTATGGGCGGAATGGTCGTACCTGCCCTGCTCTACGTAATGTTGAACACCTCTGGAGACGCCTCAAGAGGTTGGGGAATTCCCATGGCTACCGACATAGCCTTCGCCATAGGAATCGTCGCGCTGTTAGGAAGCCGAGTTTCACCGAAGATCAAACTTTTCTTGCTCACCCTGGCGATCGTGGACGACATCGGAGCAATTGCAGTCATTGCCATTTTTTATAGCAGCGACCTCAGCACTGGGTGGCTAATCATCGCATCGGTGGGATTGATAGCGGTATGGATACTGCAACGTGTCCGAGTCTGGGCGATACCCGTCTACGCCGTGCTTGGTGTTTTCATCTGGTACGCGACCTTGGAGTCCGGCGTTCACGCAACTATTGCAGGGGTAGCGTTGGGGCTGTTAACTCCAGCCAGGCCGCTTCTTAACCAACGCGACGCGCAACAAATCGTTGACGCTCTCCCGAGCGATGCAAATGTTGCCGAAGTCCGGTACGCGTCGTTCTTGGCACAGGAATCAGTGCCTCTCACGGAACGACTGGAGAACATGCTCCATCCGTTCACTGCATTCATGATCATTCCGATTTTCGCACTTGCAAATGCGGGAATAAAACTTAGCGGTAACACCATTTCCGATGCCGCAACGAGCAACGTCACACTTGGAATCATCTTGGGTCTCGTCATTGGAAAGCCATTAGGAATCACACTCTTCACCTGGGTCGCTACCCGCTTCGGATTAGCCCTTCCAGAAGGAGTTCACTGGCCGCAGTTCATCGGCATGGGATTCGCGGCAGGGATCGGATTCACAGTTTCAATCTTTGTAGGCGGACTTGCCTTCGAAAATGAGGGCGTCACCGACCTAGCCAAGATAGGTATCCTCGTCGCCTCGCTGGTAGCCGCTGTGGCAGCGTTGCTGCTTCTGCGTTACGGAAAGCAGTCGGATCCCGCGGAATGATAGACGCAGTCTTATTTGACTTCGATGGTGTCATACGTCAATGGGATGAATCCGACCTCTGGACCTTCGAAGCCGAGGCAAAAATAGAGACAGGTACGATTTTTGCCACCGCGTTCTCCAAAGAACTACACGAGCCGTTAACGCGCGGCGAACTCACATGGGTCCAATGGCGAGACGAAACCGAACACAGATTAGTGAAAACCCACGGAACATTTATCCGTCCCATCGTCAAAAGATTCTTCGAATTTGAAGGTCGCGTCGACTTGGAAATGGTCGAACTCGTCAAACGATTACCGGATCGTCTTCGCCTCGGAATTCTGACCAATAATCATGACCGATTCGAGGACTACCTCCGAAGAGTCGGGCTTGAAGAACTGTTCGATGTCGTAATTAACACACACCGAATCGGCGTAGCCAAACCGCAACCACTCGCGTACCGCCACGCCGTTTCGCGTTTAGGGGTTGAACCAGCGAACTGTCTTTTCGTAGACGACCTCGAAACAAACGTTCGTGGTGGAGCAGCTATAGGTCTTCAATGCCACCACTTCCAGAACCAAAGTGGCCTTGTTGCCTTCTTAAGAGAATTCGACATTGAACTAATCAGTCACCAGAAGTAGTTGCCCCTCGTGCAAGGGTTTCGTAGGCTTTTCCTCTGGTGCCGAAACGCACCTCGCCGTCTCGGGCTCCGTTGGCCCGGACCGAAGCGGCATCTCCTACTAACCGGGCTGAACTGAGAGGACATCGTGACAGCGGTTCCGTATATCGCGCTAATTGCCTCAGCACTAGCGCTGTTACTTGCTTACTACTTCGCAAAGACAGTTATGAAGGCGGATGAGGGCACCGATCTCATGAAAGAGATCGGTCAAGCCATCCGAGAAGGAGCGATGGCGTTCCTTCGTCGGGAATACCAATGGGTCTCGGCTTTCGTGGCCGTAATGTTTGTGCTTCTTTTGGTAGTACCGATCGAAGGAAGACCATCGGCATCATTCGCATATCTGATGGGCGCAGTGCTTTCTTCTATCGCAGGCTTTATTGGCATGAGAATCGCGACTGCAGCGAACACCAGAACAGCTAATGCTGCACGTGAAGGCGCAGCCAAAGCTCTACCACTGGCATTCAAGGGTGGCGCTGTTATGGGCTTCACTGTTGCCGGACTAGCGCTACTCGGCATTTCGTTCAATTACCTCCTTTGGGTGACGTGGCTGAGCGTCGACAATGCATTCCAAGTCGTGGCTGCATTTGGCCTTGGGGCAAGTTCTATTGCGCTGTTTGCTCGTATTGGCGGAGGTATTTACACCAAAGCGGCCGACGTCGGCGGTGACCTCGTCGGCAAAGTTGAAGCAGGCATACCCGAAGACGATCCTCGTAACCCAGCGACCATCGCGGATGCGGTCGGCGACAACGTTGGTGACGTCGCCGGCATGGGCGCCGACCTATTCGAGTCCTACGCGGGCTCAGTTGTCGCCCCAATCGTGTTGGTATCGCTCCTATTCTCAGGCGTGTTCATTCAAGGAGATGAACTGCAAGTATTCGGAGATTACGAATCGTTGTTGATGTATCCGATTCTCATCGGCGCCTTGGGCATGATCGCTTCGATTGTCGGAGCTCTGCTGACAAGAGGAAAAGAAGGACAGAGTCTTTCGACGCAGCTCCATACCGGCCAATACGTAGCCATGGGCCTGACAATCATTTTCACCATTGTGGGCACCCAGTGGCTGTTCAGCGGGACGGGCGTTGTTGAAACACCCATCTACTTGTCCCTAACCATCATCAGCGGTTTGCTTGGTGGCTGGGCTATCGGATTCGTATCGGAATACTTCACTTCCGAACACTACAAACCGGTAAAAGGAATAGCCGCTCAGTCCGAAACCGGAGCAGCAACAGTCACCATAGAAGGAATTGCGCAAGGCAAGCTCTCGACATTGCCATCAGTAGTGGTGGTCGTTGCCATGATCGGACTGTCTTACTGGCTCGGCGGAGCAGCCTTCGGTCAAGCAGGAGATGTCATCGGACTCTACGGCGTCTCGTTAGCAGCGATCGGCATGCTCGCTGTTACAGGAGTCATCGTCGCTGTTGATGCGTACGGTCCTATAGCTGACAACGCTGGTGGGATCGCCGAAATGGCGGAGCTTCCGTCTGAAGTTCGAGATGTTACCGACAGCCTCGACGCCCTAGGTAACACCACCGCGGCGGTAGCCAAGGGCTTTGCCGTTGGTTCAGCAGCGGTGACGGCGCTTGCCCTGTTCAAATCCTTCAGCCTTACCGCGGGTCCCCAAGTCGATCTCGATATCAATGACACCGCGGTAACGATCGGACTTTTCCTTGGCGCGATGACGCCGTTCATCTTTGCGGCACTCACAATGTCATCAGTCGGTAGAGCCGCGCAGGCGATGATCGTAGAAGTTCGACGACAATTTGCCGAAATTCCAGGACTTCGTGAAGGACAACCAGGGGTTAAGCCAGATAGTCGACGTTGCGTGGATATCTCCACCCAGGCCGCATTGCGCGAAATGCTGCTCCCAGGTGGTTTAGCGATTCTCTTGCCGCTGGTGATCGGTTTTATCGATGTCAATGCTCTCGGCGGCTTTCTCGCCGGAGCTGTCGTCACAGGCTTCCTTCTCGCCATCTATATGGCGAACTCTGGTGGTGCTTGGGACAACGCCAAGAAATACATCGAGGCTGGCGCGCATGGAGGCAAAGGAACTGATGCCCACGCAGCTGCAGTCGTTGGAGACACCATTGGCGACCCGTTCAAAGACACCTCAGGTCCAGCGATGAACATCCTCATCAAAGTTATGACGATCGTTTCGCTGGTTTTCGTCCCCGCCTTTATCTAAATAACTCAACGACGCCTCGGAGGCTCTCACATAGGTGGTCTCCGAGGCGCCGTCGCGCCCAGCGACCGTAGGCGCGTAGCCTTAGTTAATGGACCTCAATAACGCCTGCGTACTGATCACAGGAGCCAGCAAAGGAATCGGCGCCTCCATAGCTCGAGCATTTGCCCGGCATGGAGCACACGTAGTACTCGCAGCTAGATCGGTCAATGAAATTGACCAGCTTGCAAAAGAGCTAAATGGTTCCCCACTACCCCTAGATGTGTCGGACCCCAACCAGCTGGCAGGTGTCATAGATCGTGTGGAAGCAGAGATCGCACCTATCGATATTTTGGTAAATAACGCCGGTGTTGAAACTGAAGAGTTTGTGGAAGACATCGACGAAAATCGGATTAAGGAGGTGCTTGCAACGAACCTTTTGGCACCGATGCGACTTACCCGACAAGTTCTTCCCGGCATGATCGAACGTGGCCGCGGGCATCTGCTCTACACGTCGTCTATGGCCGCCATTACTCCAGCCCCAGGTCTTGCCACATACTGTGCCTCCAAGGCAGGGCTTACCCGTTTCGCTGAAACAGTCCGCATGGAAACTGATGGGACAGGCATCAACGTCACCACAATGCATCTCGGACCAGTCGACACTGAAATGTGGACCCGGGTGACCAACAACCCAGCCTTCGACCAAGCTCAACGCAGATTGCGGCAACTACGAATGCTTACCGACGTAAGCCCAGACAAAGTTGCTGCAGACGCGGTCCAAGCAGTCATCAAACAAAAAAGAGAAGTTCGACATCCAAAACGTCTTTGGGCCACCATGGCTCTAGCCGCGGCACCTGGTCGAATTACCGAGTTTTTGGTGCGAGGCGTCGACCATCGAATTCACAAAAACTGAGTTGATCGCCACTCTTGAACCAGCAGATACTGACAAAGAAAGCTAGATGGTGAAGGGTGAAGGATCTTCTAGCCGCGGTACGGTCCCATATGTGAGACGCCGGGTCCCCATCCACATTCTGCGTGGCTTTTGTATGGGCGTCGCGGACATCATCCCGGGTGTCTCCGGTGGAACTGTCGCCCTCCTATTAGGAATATATGACCGGCTCATCGAACAAATCAGTACTGCATCAAGCGGAATTAGCTGTTTGGCGCGCGGCGATATAGCTGGTTGCAAGCAACGATTCAGAGCGGTCCAATGGTCATTTCTCGCAAGTCTCTTGTTAGGCATAACCCTGGCCCTACTGCTCTTAGCTTCATGGCTTCGAACACAGATTCACGAAAGACCTGTGATCGTGTCATCAGCGTTTTTTGGAGTCATAGCAGCGTCCGCGTTTGCGACACGACGCGAAGTAAGAAAGTGGGCGCCACCGCTCTACTTGACATTCGGGATCTGCGCTGTCGCCACATTCACGCTGCTTGGAATCCGTTCCGGTTCGCTTGAAAATCCGGCACCTTTTGTCGCGATATGCGCAGGTGCGATCGCGATATGCGCAATGATTTTGCCTGGAATCAGCGGCTCATTCGTTCTTCTAATGCTGGGCCTGTACGACCATCTCATTGCTGCGTTAGAACAACGGGACCTCTCGGTGCTCGGAATGTACGCAGTCGGGGCTCTCGTAGGCTTAGTCCTCTTCAGCCGAGTTCTTAACAGGCTCTTGAATCGCTACCGCGATCTGGTTGTTTCGATGCTTTTGGGTCTGATGGTCGGCTCGCTCAGAGTTCTGTGGCCATGGCCTTCAGACCAGGGCGGACTGGAAAACACCGGGCTCGGAACCCCGCAAATCGAAGAGCTTCTCGGAGCCCTAATTGCCGCTTTGGTAGGGGTTGGTGCAGTTGTCGTGATCCTTGTCCTAGTGGCTAACCGAGAAAATTTTGATAGTGATGATGCGTTGGAAATGCCGTAATGCCCGGTACCTTCCGCGGATGAGGTTGCTTTATTTGGGCAATCGAAGAATTTGACAGACCCACATGAATTAGGGAATTAATTGCCGTCGTGCCTAAATCGCTAGTAATCGTTGAATCACCTGCCAAGGCTAAAACCATTGAGCGATACCTCGGTTCCGACTATGTGGTCGAGGCCTCAGTGGGACATATACGTGACCTTCCGGCCAACGCAACTGAGGTGCCTGCCGTCTACAAAGGCGAGTCATGGGCGAATCTAGGTATAGACGTCGACAACGACTTCAAGGCGCTCTACGTAGTTACCGAGAAGGCGAAGAAACAAGTAGCGAAGCTGAAAAAGCTACTGAAGAGTTCGGACGGGCTCTACTTAGCAACGGATGAAGACCGGGAGGGTGAAGCGATCGCCTGGCATCTCCTTGAGGTACTAAATCCCCAAGTCCCCGTCTACCGAATGGTGTTCCACGAAATCACTGAAAAAGCCATTCGCGACGCGGTTGCTTCCCCCCGAGAGTTAGATCATCGCCTTGTTGATGCGCAAGAAGCTCGACGGAAGTTTGATCGACTTTACGGATACAAAGTATCTCCTGTTATGTGGCAAAAAGTTAAGCCTGGCTTGTCTGCGGGCAGAGTTCAGAGTGTCGCTAACCGCTTAATCGTCGAGCGAGAACGTCAACGCATCGAGTTCCAAACAGCGGCGTATTCGAGCTTGGAAGCTGAGATGTCCTCTGGTGCGACCTTCACTGCGGCTCTTACCGCTATCAATGATGTTCGTGTTGCCACCGGACGAGATTTTGACGCGCAGGGGCAACTCAGCCAGGCCGACAGAACGATCGTCAACACCGACCAGGGCAAAGAACTGGCGTCGACACTTACAGGGGTTGAGTTCACTGTTCAGTCTGTTGACTCCAAGCCGTACCGCCGGCGACCAGCGGCGCCCTTCATGACTTCAACTCTTCAGCAAGAAGCCAGTGGGCGGTTAGGATTTTCTGCCTCACGAACAATGGGTGCCGCCCAGAAGCTCTATGAAGACGGGCACATAACCTATATGCGGACCGACAGTACGACCCTGTCGGCGGATGCGCTTAGTGCCGCTCGGACGCTGATCAGAGAGCGATTTGGGCAGGACCATCTACCTGCAGATGCTCGGGTGTACAACAAGAAGGTCAAAAACGCTCAAGAGGCGCATGAAGCTATCCGTCCCGCAGGAGACGTATGGCGAAATCCAGCAGACCTGGGTTTCAAAGGAGACAAAGCCGATAGTGATCAAGCCCGTTTATACCAACTCATCTGGAGTCGCACGATAGCCAGTCAGATGAACGATGCTGAAGGTCAGACGGTCACCATCCGTTTAGCAGCTTCCCCATCCGGATCGGAAACTTATGAATTCGGCACTAGCGGGACCGTAATCACTTCTCCTGGTTTTCTGGCTGTCTACGGGCGACAGTCAGAAGAATCAGGCGAAGAAGAACGAGAACTCCCGAACCTCTCACAGGGTGACGCTGTTGTTGCCACATCCCTAGAAAGCAAAGACCACCAAACGAAACCACCGGCGCGGTACACCGAGGCGACCCTAGTTCGACAATTAGAAGAGCTAGGAGTGGGGCGACCCAGCACCTACGCAAGCATTCTCGGCACCATCCAAAGCCGAGGCTACGTATGGAAAAAAGGTCAGGCACTGGTCCCGGCACTCACCGCCTTTGCCACGGTCGGTCTCATGGAAAATCACTTCCCACATTTAGTTGATTACGCCCTAACTGCGAGCATGGAAGACGATCTCGATCAGATATCCGTAGGCGAAATCGAACCTAACCCATGGCTAGATGACTTCTATTTTGGGGGTGTCAACGCAAAAGGGGAACCACTGCCAGGTCTTCGCAATCTCGTATCAGATGAACGTCTTGCCGACATCGACCCAGTCGAAATCAACACGATTCCCATTGGAGTTGATAATGACGGCCAAGTCGTTGTGGCCAAAGTGGGCAAGAACTTTCCTTATGTGCAACGAGGCGAAGAATATCGATCGTTACCTGCGGGCATCACTCCAGACGAGATCACCCTTGATTTAGCAATCGAACTATTAGAGACACCCGAAGAACGCGTCCTGGGGCCCGACCCTGCGACCGGTATAGAAGTCATCGCCAGGCCAGGAACATTCGGTCCATATGTGTCCTTGGGACGACCTCCCAAAATGCCAGCCGCGTCGTCACCCGGAGGGCAACTCCTAGCTCTTCCTCTCCACAAGAAAGAACTCAAAGTAGCGCTCGCCTATATGCGGTGCATGACCGACGACCCTGACAATGACTCGGTAAAGCAAGCGATAAAGAACCCCAAACGCGGG
>SGYJ01000038.1 GCA_004214275.1 Acidimicrobiales bacterium
GATATAGGCACAACAATTGCGTTTCTCGATGCGTGCATTTCAGACTCAGGCTTGGTCGGGCCCTGTCATTGCGCTTCGGAATTACTGGTGTACGACGTAAACGTCAACGATATAGCTGGCCTAGAAGATCGGATTAGCGCGTTCAACGAATTCCCCCCGGAACTTGCTGGCCTTCTAGTTCAATGTCGAGGAGAGGAGCGGCCTCCCGTTTGGTCGGCAGCAACCAAGGAAATCTATGTCGCTGCTTGCACCCAAGGTTCGAATCGCCTCATAGAACTATGTCGTTGTGCAGCCTCTCGGGCCGCGGACGTTATCCCTGAAGATCGACTTCCAGAGTTCTTGGCAGCCATTGAATTGAGACCGAACATGGTTGATTTCATCAACACATGTTTGTGAATAGAAGAGGCAAATTATTTTCGTGTAGGTAAAAGAGCCGGTTGTTCCCATGCGAAGTCTGGCCATCGGCTGCGAGACTTTTGACTCAATTTGTGCATAAGTTCAATTGCCCCGGGGTCATCATCACCTGGTCGTCCGATCAAGTAGCCCCCTTCAAGCATCTTCATAATTATTTCGCGACCTATCGGCGTCCGAACGATGGTCAGAGTCCAGTCGCTGTATTTCCCGATGCCGCCGGTGGAAATGTCTGCGTGTTCAGCAGCGAAATCAGGGCAGTAATTGCATCCTTCCCGAGTCCACGCATGACATTCCTTCAGATTTATTTCGTAGTAGCCACCGTCGTGTGTCCAGATTTGGAAAACGCCCTTAATATTTGTCTTTTTTATTGTGCGACGGTCGAGACCGTATTTTTGTTCAAACAATTCTTCGAATATCGCCTCGTCAAACGACTTAGAGCACAACAGCCCGATATTGAGAGCGAACCTATTACCGACTTTGCCGATTTTTCGTGACTTCGCTACGGGGATAATTGAACTTTGGCAACTCATACCCACTAGGGCAATCTTCTTAGCGCCTGCTTCGATTGCTTCGTTGTAAGCGAGGGTGTTGGCGGAGTAGGTGTAACGACTGCCGGCACCTCGAACAACGTCGTCTCGGTTGAAGGCGACACCAGGAGAAGCTGTCCACTGCGAACCTTCACCGTCACCGACATATGAAGTCAGAGCGGCATCTATGTACCCATTCTCCAGTGCCCAAATAAGAATTGCCGAAACGAGTCCTCCGTCTTGGCCAACTTCGTGAATGAAATCATCAGATGCTCGGGTCAAAATGATGTCTTTGTAGATGCCCGAAGGTTCTTCAGGAGTTCGCGTTTTATCGAATAGAAACTGGTCGGC
This sequence comes from Acidimicrobiales bacterium, assembly GCA_004214275.1. Lineage (GTDB taxonomy): Bacteria > Actinomycetota > Acidimicrobiia > Acidimicrobiales > Poriferisodalaceae > MedAcidi-G3. Next base: position 1,293 of record SGYJ01000038.1, read on the forward strand.
TTCGTCTTCCCAGGTCCGAAAACGGGGGCAGGCTCGTGTGCAACTGGTGCAGCCCTTTTCGCCGTGACCGCAGTTATCCTCACCGAGTTCTTCTTCGATGTGGAATGGCTTGAAGCCGCCCTGAACATGGTCGTAACCAATTACGTCATGTGGACAGCTAATGACGCAACCCGCACACCCGGTGCAAAGGCCCGAGGTAATCACTTCTTCGTGAAGCTCCTTCCATTGGAATGTCCACCGTTCAGGTTTCGGAGTTTCAGTGCTGGTTTCTGCCAGGGCCATGCCTAAGAGAATACGCTGATTGATGCCGATAAACCCATAAAGATTCATCCAAGCTGGGCTTTTGGGGTGGAACAGAGACGCGGACTAGTGTGACTCCCTGCGCTGCCCCTTTGTAGTACATCGACTAGGTCTACAACCCGAGGACTAATGAACGAATCCGAATTATTAGAGTTGATTGGCGACGCCCGCGTAGCGACGCTTGCCACTATCCGCACCGATGGGCGAGTTGACCTTGTGCCGATTACTTTCGCGTTCGACGATCATGTTGTGGTCACGGCCATCGACCACAAGAAGAAATCAACAACTGAGTTGAAGCGCCTTGACAACATTCGACAATTTCCTGAAGTCACACTTCTCGTCGACCATTATGACGATCAGGACTGGAAACAACTCTGGTGGGTTCGTGTGCGGGGCCGAGCCAAGGTGCACCAGAGTGGCAATGAATATGAACTTGCTCTGGATCTATTAAGTGAGCGTTACTCGCAATACGCAGAAAAACGGCCAAAGGGCCCGGCGATTATCATCGAACGCACCGAAGTGACGGGCTGGGAGGCCTAAGCCGCGTCGCTAGGGGCGGACCAAGAGATACGACCCTCACCGACAGCGGAAAATGAGCAACCTAGAACGACAGTCGTGACCGTTAATGTCACTCCACCAAGGATCAGAAATGAGACGACCATTTGAGTCATGACTGCCTGCAATGGCTCAACTCCAGCCAGAAGCATTCCGGTCATCGTCCCCGGTAGCAAGACCAGACCGATCATACGCATTCGCTCAATTGGCGGCGTCAAGGCAGTCCGCACTGCTTTGGTAACTTGAGGCCGAATTGAAGCGTGTGCCCCGAAACCCAACGCGAGCATTGCCTCAATCTGGCCGCGCTCATCTCGAACCAACTCCACGAACCTCGTTGCCCCGACAGAGGTCGCTGGCAAGGTGTTGCCCAGAATAATTCCGGCCATAGGTACCAACGTTGACGGCTGAAGTGGAAGAACTCCAAAACAAAATACGACAGCCAAACCCGCAGCTACGGGAACGCTGACTGCTAACACGGAAAGAATGACGGAAGGTCGGTTGGTTCCCAAACTCGCTGTCCTGCGGCGGACTAGGCCCGTCGCGAAGACCACCATGACCCCACACCAAAGCCAGCTCCATCCGAGAGGAGCATCCGACCGCAACGCAGGAACAAGCAAGATCCCGGCAACCAGCAACTGAGTTACTGACCGTATGGAACTCATCGAAATAGATGGGATAAGGCCGAGATCAAGACGCCAAGAAGCGATGAGCGTAACGGACACCAAACCGGCCGCGGCGACAACTCCCCAAGGTGAAACTGTGGCAGGTGCAGCGAGGGTCCTCAGCATGATGTCAATCTACTCAGCGATGATGTAACTGAACCGGAACCGAAGTACTCGGAGAAATATTCCTTGCGCCCTCGGCAGGATTCGAACCTGCGCTCATGGCTCCGGAGGCCACTGCTCTATCCCCTGAGCTACGAGGGCGGGTTAGCGAATGTACCGCTTTCAGAAGAACGCTCCACGCAACCGCATATTTGAGGAGCAATCATAAGTCGCTTCGAGTCAGGAGGGTGACGGCGGTACAGTCAGGTTTGTCCTGTTGCTGTCGTAGCGGTGGGATGCCCATGCTGACCTATAGGGAGCAAGCTAGTGATCACCGAAGTCTTGGCAGCGGCCTTGGCGGCCTCTTTAAGGGAGTCGGAAGTCGAAATTGCTGTGAGCGAGATTCAGATGGAACGTCCGGCGGTGCGCGAACACGGTGATTGGTCGTCGAATGTTGCCTTGGTAACAGCTAAGAAAGTCGGGCGAAATCCAAGAGAATTAGCAGAAGAGATAGTCAAAGCTGTTGAATCAGCGTCGGTTGATCTAATCGAGAGAATGGAAGTTGCTGGCCCTGGGTTTATCAATTTCTACCTTTCTCCGCGATGGTTACACGATGTTCTCATTGAAGTTCTAACTGAAGGTGAAGAGAGCTACGCGCGCTTAGACATAGGGAGTGGTCAATCAATCAATCTTGAGTTTGTGTCTGCTAACCCAACAGGTCCTCTTCACGCCGGAGGAGGCCGCTGGGGAGCCTATGGGGACAGTCTCGCCCGCATCTTTCGTCGTTGTGGCTATCAAACCTTTACTGAGTACTACGTGAATGATCGCGGACTTCAGACTGAGCTTTTCGGAGCGTCTCTGACAGCACGCCGAGATGGCACCACCCTTCCAGAGGATGGTTATGCCGGCGAATACGTAGCTGAATGGGCTTCGGAAATGCCAGCCAGCGCGGACCCAGTCGAGTGGGGTCGAGAAAGAGCTCTGGCCGATGTCGAACAGTCCCTAGCTTCAATGAACGTCCAGTTTGACCATTGGGCAAGCGAAAACGCCCTAGTCGAATCAGGAGCTATGGAGGCGACCATGGCGGAACTGAGAGCCGCCGGATGGGTCGATGAGAGAGATGGAGCGACATGGCTGCGTACCTCCGCATTTGGTGACGAAAAGGACCGGGTTCTAGTTAAGAGTGATGGGGAACCCACCTATTTCGTGCCCGATATCTCGTACCACCATGAGAAATTCGGACGGGGAGATCTTGTTATTGATGTCCTCGGGGCAGACCACCATGGCTATGTGCCTCGAATGTCGGCTGCCATGCAAATGTTGGGACACCCCCAAGAGTCATATGAAGCGATCATCGGTCAGAATGTGACTTTGGTCAAAGAGGGCCAAGAGATAAAGCTCTCGAAACGCACCGGAACGATGGTAGAAGTCAGTGAATTAATCGAAGCGGTCGGCCCCGACGTAGCTCGGTTTGCTTACTTGCTCCAATCCATCGATTCGCGGCAAACCATTGACATTGATGTCCTCTCAAAACAAGCGAACGAAAACCCGGTTTATTACGTTCAGTACGCGCACGCGCGCATAGCGGCGGTCGGTCGCGAAGCGACAAGTCGGGGCATAGAACGGGCACCGTTGACCTCTGTAGACGTTGGGCTCTTGACACAGGATCGAGAATTGGAGCTTCTTCGTCGCTTATCGGAGCTACCCGAGATTCTCGAAATAGCGGCACGCGATCGAGCACCTCATCGCGTCGCGACATGGCTTCGTGAGTTAGCAGCAGCATTTCATGGGTTCTACCACGATTGCCCAGTTCTGAGATCTGATGTAGAAAGCAGCCTCCAACAAGCCAGACTTTGGTTGGTTGAATCAGCCCGCGTCGGCTTCGCTATCGGTCTTGACCTCCTCGGTCTTGCAGCTCCGGAACAAATGTGAGAAGGGCCAAATGAACCAATCAGAAATACCCAACGGCCCAATTCCCTTATCGCTTCTGCCTGATTCTGCAGAAATCGGCCGTAAAGGAGAATTACTCATTGGAGGGATCTCGGTTGACGAATTAGCGAACGAGTATGGAACGCCACTGTTCATCTACGACGAGGACCATCTCCGTTCCAGGTGCCGAGAAGCTCTGACCGCATTAGGTGAAGGAACCGCATACGCGGGCAAAGCCTTCCTGTGTGTGGCTATGGCCCGACTGGTTACTGAGGAAGGCCTTCACCTCGACGTAGCCAGCGAGGGAGAGCTTCGGACTGCGATAGCCGCGGAAGTCCCTGGGGAAAGCATCGTTTTGCACGGAAATAACAAATCCCTAGACGAACTTTCTCTCGCCCGTTCTTATGGCGTTGGGCGAGTAGTAGTGGACTCATTCGACGAGCTTCATCGCCTCCAACAGCTCCACCAAAAGGACGGCTTAGTCTCTTCGATATTGCTTCGGGTCACTCCAGGTGTCGAAGCCCACACGCACGACTACGTTTCCACCGGCCAAAACGACTCCAAGTTTGGATTTGGGATTGATTCCGGTGCCGCCACGGAGGCCGTCGAGGAGTGTGCTTCTAGTTCGGGCGTCGACTTGGTCGGTATCCACCAGCACATTGGAAGTCAGGTATTTAGGGTCGATAGTTTCGCGCGGGCTCTAGAAGTAGTTGTGGCGTTTTCTGAACCGCTTGGTTTACCTGAACTATCTGTTGGAGGAGGCCTCGGTGTCGCGTATCTGGAATCGGAGTCAGCCCCGTCGATAACTGAATGGGGAGAGATGCTTCGGCAAGCCTGCGACGGCCTGGGGGTTCAAGCACGAGTTTCTGCTGAACCTGGCAGGTCCATTGCAGCCCAGGCTGCGATCACGGTGTACTCAGTAGGAACCATTAAGGAACTACCGGGGATAAGAACCTATATGGCTGTCGACGGAGGCTTTGGAGATAACCCGCGCCCAATGCTTTACGGCAGCGGATATACGGCTTTCGCACCGAACAGAGTCACTGAAGATAGGAACTCGATAACTCGAATTGTCGGCAAGCATTGTGAATCGAGTGATGTGATTGTTCGCGAAGCCTCGCTGCCCGAGAACCTTGGTATCGGAGACCTCGTCGCCACTCCGGTTACTGGTGCCTACGGATACTCGATGGCCAGTACCTATAACAGGATGCCGCGACCACCAGTTCTATTTGTCTCCCAAGGTAAAGCGAGACTCGTCATTCGCGGAGAGTCAGTCGAAGATCTTTTGACCCTTGATGTTGATTAATTGAACGGTTGCGGTTTGTTTCAGGCCGTTGAGTGACAAATCGACACGGAGAACAGGTCCTTTGGCCGATACCGTTGGAGCTATGAAGTCGGAATCAGATTCAACCATTCGCATAGGGCTCTTAGGATGTGGCACTGTCGGCGGAGCGTTAGCCAGAATTATCTCCGCAGACGCAGACCGCATAGCAGCGCGCACCGGAGTCCGACTCGAGATAGTAAGTATTGCGGTCCGAAACCTTTCGGCTGATCGCGGTGTAGAACTTCCTGAAGAACTATTCACTCGAGACAGCCAAACGATGGTCAACTCCCCAAATGTTGACATCGTCGTCGAGACCATTGGTGGAATCGAACCAGCTCGACAATTAGTGATCGACTCATTGAAATCAGGCAAACCAGTCATCACCGCCAACAAAGAATTAGTCGCCAACGTCGGTCAGGAACTCTTTGAAGCTGCAGCAACAGGTGGAGTCGACCTCTTCTTTGAGGCAGCGGTGGCTGGTGGGGTGCCCTTGATACGAGTTCTCCGCGAGTCACTTGCTGGAGAACGAATAAACAGAGTCATGGGAATCGTCAACGGTACGACCAATTTTATTCTTACGAAGATGACTGAAGAAGGAGCTGATTACGCCGACGTTCTAGCTGAAGCCCAGAGTCTCGGGTTTGCTGAAGCAGACCCAACGGCAGATGTGGAAGGTAGCGATGCTGCAGCAAAGGCAGCGATTTTGGCAACCATCGCCTTTGGGGCAAAAGTCGTTGCGGGCGATGTCTACCAGGAAGGAATAAGCCAGATCTCCAAAGATGACATAGCCGCTGCCTCACATATGGGTCATGTGATCAAGTTATTGGCAGTCGCGGAATCCGATGGCAATCAAGTAGCCGTGAGGGTTCATCCAACGATGGTCTCTCGCAATCACCCACTCGCAGCAGTCCGAGAAAGCTTCAATGCGGTGTTCTTAGAGGGCTCCGAGGTCGACGATCTCATGCTTTATGGTCGTGGAGCAGGTGGTGGGCCCACCGCTTCAGCGATGCTTGGCGACGTCATTTCGGCTGCCAGGAATTTACAACAGGGAGTATCGAGTGATATCGGACTGCTGTCTGAGTTTCCTATTCGGCCGATCGATGAAACCAGCAGCGCGTTCTATATGCAACTCGACGTCGAAGATCGACCCGGTGTGTTGGCGGTAGTAGCCAGCGTATTTGGGGAACACGGTGTATCAATCCGCTCCATGGAACAACAAGGCCATGGGGAAACGGCTCATCTTGTCTTCATTACCCATGAGGCCCTTGAAGCTGATGTGCAATCGACGTTACGTGAGTTGAGAAAGTTGAAAGAAGTGCGCGATATAGGCGCCCTAATTCGAGTTATAGCCGACTGATCACGCAGGAGCTTGTACGACGGTGAAATATCAGAGCACGCGTGGTGAAGCCCCGGTTCTCGAATTTAGCGATGTTCTACTTGCTGGATTGGCGGTTGATGGCGGCCTATACGTTCCCACCGAGTTTCCAACGCTGAAGGCCTCAGATCTCAGTTCATTCTCTGAAATGTCGTACGCCGAAGTCGCAACAAAGGTGCTCACGCCGTTTGTGTCGCCCTCAATTAGTAGCAACGAACTAGGAACCATGATCGAGCAGTCATACTCGACATTTCGTCATCCAGATGTCGTACCGGTGAAACAGCTACCTGCCGAGATTGGGAAAGATCGTTACCTAGCAGAGCTCTACTGGGGACCTACCTTCTCGTTCAAAGATGTCGCTCTTCAACTATTAGGGCGTCTATTTGAGCATGAACTTAGCCGTCGCGATACAGGCGTAACGATTGTGGGAGCTACATCGGGAGATACGGGCAGTGCAGCGATCGAAGCCTGCAAAGACCGGGACGGAATTGAGTTAATAATGCTCCATCCCCATGGACGAGTCTCAGACGTGCAACGGCGACAAATGACAACGGTCACAAGCTCCAATATTCATAACGTTGCCATTGATGGCACATTTGACGACTGCCAGGACCTAGTAAAAGCGATGTTCTCAGACCTTCAATTTCGAGAGCGTCACAAGTTAGCTGCAGTTAACAGCATCAATTGGGCGCGCGTTGCGGCTCAAACGGTCTACTACTTCACCACTGCGACCCGGATAGCAGGTCCGAACGAACGAATTTCCTTCTGCGTACCTACGGGTAACTTCGGCAACATACAGGCGGGCTACATCGCTTCCCGCATGGGCTTACCAATCGACAGATTAATAATCGCAAGCAATCACAACGACATCCTTACCCGAACTCACCTATCAGGAGTGATGGAGATTCAAGACGTTGAGCCCTCAACTAGTCCTGCTATGGATATCCAAATATCCAGTAATTTTGAACGCTTGCTTTTCGAACTAAGCGGTAAAGATGGCTTGTGGGTGGCCGCCGCAATGGCCGACTTTCGTTCCACCGGCTCAATGAAATTGCCGGAATCGGTTATGAAACATCTACGCGACTGGTTTGATGCGGGTAGAGCTTCCGAAAGAGAAGTAGAACAAGAAATCTCTGACCTCTACCAGACCCAAAAAGAATTCTTAGACCCTCACACCGCCGTTGGAGTCAACGTGATCCGGCGAATGAAATCGCTGAACGGCCCCGTAGTAGTGATGGCAACCGCCCATCCGGCCAAATTCAACACTGTCGTGGAAGCAGCAACCGGCATGGCGCCACCTCAGCCCGACGAAATTGTTGCACTAAAGAGCCGCAGCGAACGATACGTCAACCTGCCCAATGAAGTTTCGGCGGTTATGGACTTCGTTGCGACAGCGTCTAGCCAGTGAGAATGGCCTCAACGTTGTGAGTGACCCTGCTCGCTGAGTAACCTGACCGAACCGTTCCGTTGCTTACGTCTCTTGTGAATAAAGCAACCGTAGCTGGTCGGCGACTGCCGACTTGATCCCGATGAGCGGTCCGAAACCACATCCCGGTGCACTAAAGCTGCTCCGAGACTAAGAGGATGAAATGTCAGATCAGCCAGACCGAGCGCTTCTTGAGGCGAAGTCCAGGGACGATTTAGTAACCATGGCCGAAGCCCTGGGTATCGAAATCGCCCCTCGAGCGCGCAAAGCAACAATCATCGATGACATTCTGAAGGGCCCCTCAGCCGCTCAAGAAGGTACCGACGATGAAGGGACTGTCCGCCGAGTCCGGCGAACTGCTGAAGCGAGCGACTCCGATCTAGCTGCAACTGAGCCGTCTGACACTTCCGACGACTCAGAGTCGACCACCGCAGGTCAAAAAACTGAAGAAGAAAGCGCTAAACACGATCGCGATGCAGACGATCCAGGGATAGGCGAGCCCGGTAATCGTCGTCGTCGTCGTCGTGGACGTGATCGAGACAAAGACGACAACTGGCAAGGGGAACCGGTTGAATGTGAGGGGATCCTCGACCTTCGAGACGAAGGCTACGGATTTCTTCGGACTACAGGACCGTTGCCTTCTAACGATGATGTCTACGTGGCTGCAAAACAAGTTCGAACCCATGGATTACGCAAGGGAGACATCGTTAAAGGCGCTAGTCGCCCTGCGGCGCGAAATGAAAAGAACCCTGCCCTGGTGCAGATCGATGAAATTAATGGATCAGAACCAGGAGAGACACGGGAACGACCGCTCTTTGAAGACTTGAAAGCTGTGCACCCAAGAGACGCGTTGAACCTAGAGCTGGCCGGAACAGAAAATCGCACGGCGAGGGTCATTGATCTTGTGGCACCGATCGGGAAGGGTCAGCGAGGTCTAGTCGTTTCACCTCCTGAATGTGGGAAGACTTCCACCATTCGAGAGGTGGCCGTTGCATTGGAAGCGAACCATCCAGATCTCCATTTGATCGTCTTGCTGATAGATGAACGGCCTGAAGAAGTTACTGAGATAGCGGACGCGGTTGAAGGAGAGGTGCTGGCATCAACCTTCGACAGACCTGCTGAAGAACACATTCAGGTAGCAGAACTGACCCTAGAACGGGCTAAACGAATGGTTGAAGTAGGTCTTGACGTGGTCATCCTTGTCGATGGCTTGAGCCGTTTGGCTAGGGCTTACAACATGGCCGCACCCGGTAACGGCAAAGTTCTAGTAGACGGTGTCGCCGCGGGCGCTCTATACCCTCCGAAACGTTTCTTCGGGGCCGCTCGCGCATTAGACGAAGGCGGATCCTTAACAGTTATGGCTACGACGGCCATCGAAACTGGGTGGCGCTTGGACGAGATGATTCTTGAATCACTTCAGGGAACAGCTAATTCCGTCGTACGTCTCGACCGAAGAGCTGCTGACCGCAGGGTGTATCCAGCGATCGATGTGGTTGCTTCCTGCACCCGCGAACTTCACCGACTTAGAGATGACGAGCGAGCGTTGGCAGGTCAAGCACTCGCAGATGCTTTAGTCGCGATCGAAGATAGCGAACCTGGTTCCGCGATCGACTGGGTCTTGGAACAAATTGATAGGACTAACTCCAACCAGCAAATCCTCACTCAATTATCCGCTTCTAGAGACAGCGCGATTTCGTAAGGTCAGATTGACCCGGAATTGTGTCTTTCGATGTGCGATTCGCCAAAGTAACCGCCAGAATGGTTCCATCATGAAAAGTGACATCCACCCCAACTACCGACCTGTCGTTTTCCGTGATGCAGGTGCTGAGTTCTCTTTCATTACCCAATCAACGGTCGAAACAAGTGACACCGTCGTCTGGGAAGATGGAAACGAATACCCTCTTGTTACCGTCGAACTGTCGAGCGCAAGTCATCCCTTTTTCACTGGGCAGATGAAGATCGTGGACACAGCAGGACGCGTAGAACGATTCGAGCGACGCTACGGACGACGTCGCGGCTCGGACCAGAACTCTGACGACACTGAAGAATAAGCAGACTCGTGGCGCTAGACCCCGAACGCCGCCGCCAACTGCACGCGATGAAACTCCGCTCAATTGTGAGCGCCCACCTAGAGTTGTCGGCAGAAGAGGTAGTCGGCACAGATGACGGAGCTTCAGCAAAGCTGAACGATGGCAGCGTCGCAGTGCTCGCTGAGGAACGCAGTAGTCGCGCTTTGGGGGGAGCCTTAGCTTTGTCGGCTCGGTCATCAACTGACCAGATTCATCTATTTGCCGCCGAGGCAAGTGACATATTGGCTCGTCGTGCCTCGCTTTTTTCCGGAGCTATCACGGTCTGGGAAATTGAGGAAGATCAGGCGACAAAGGCGACAGCGGCCAAAGCTTTAGGTGAGCTAAGCATCCCGGATGTGCCTGAGCTTGTAGCAACCCTGCGAGAGTCAGGACTCGAAGTTGTCGTTGAGCACGGTGTCATTGTCGGAGAAATAGCTGGTCTTGAGGTCGCTCGGATCGTTTCAGATGAAAATGGAGATCGTATTGAGGTCGGCGTCGGCGCCCACGACCGAGAAGCATTCGGTCTTCTCCACGGAGACCTCCCAACCACACAAGCCATTGAGCAAGTTGCAAACGTTGTCCGGTCACATCGGCTACCGGGTGCCGAACCCCATCCTTTGAACCGGCTTGGTGCCGAAAGATGGCTGAGAGCGCATCTCATTGCTCATCCTGAAAGGGTTGGACTATCAGGGCTTAGCGCCGCAGCACCCCCGATTCAGAGAACAAACCTGAAAGAAGCAGTCCCAGCGGTAGCGCGTGGCACATCAGATGGGGGGACAGAAACAGTTGTTGTTTGCGGAGTCGGAATCGACCTGGATCTTGTGCCCTTTGCTGCCGATGCACGACTGTTACAAAACTCGGAAGCAGAATTAAAGATCGTTGTCCCGCACCGCGACACCCACCTAATTCTCCAAGAACTAGTTGATCGACTGATCGATCCAGCCGAGATTATTGGGATCGACGATGGTTGGCGCGAATGGGCAGGCCCTCCATCGGTACCCTGAGAGTGTGCTTGATCGTTTACTGGGACTAGAAGAAGAGTTGGCTCACGTCGAGTCTCAACTAGGCGACCCTCAAGTAACCGCTGATCGAGATCGATTCGTCGAAGTAAGTCGGCGTCATTCCCAGTTGACCGAAATGATTGAAGTTGGGTCTGCGTGGCGAACAGCACTCGAAGATGCCGCCGCGGCGAAAGAGATCGGTGAATCTAGTAGCGGGGAAGAATTGCTTGAAGCCCGCGAAATGGAAACGGTCGCGCTATCAGAGGCTGAGGCCCTTGAAGAGAAATTTCGCTTCATATTGCTTCCTCGCGACCCAAACGATGACCGGAATGTGATTGTCGAGATACGAGGAGCCGAAGGAGGCGAGGAAGCAAACCTCTGGGCTCGAGACCTTTTCGAAATGTATCGCTCATACATAAATACCAAGGGTTGGGGAATAGAAGTTCTGGGAAGTCACTTCAGCGATATGGGCGGATATACCGACATTGCGTTCTTGATCAAAGGTGATGGTGTTTGGAGTCATTTAAAACACGAAGGTGGGCCGCACCGCGTCCAGCGCGTACCGGTCACAGAATCACAAGGTCGCGTTCATACATCGTCTGCTGCGGTAACTGTGCTGCCAGAAGCGGATGAAGTAGAAGTGGACATTGACCCCAACGACCTTGAGATCGATACATACCGCTCATCAGGTCCAGGTGGCCAATCTGTCAACACAACTGACTCAGCAGTCCGGGTAACTCACCTGCCGACCGGTCTTGTGGTTTCGATGCAAGACGAAAAGAGTCAGCTGCAAAACAAGGCCAAAGCGTTGCGTGTGCTGCGAGCTCGCCTCTTGAAGCTCCGACAAGACGAGCAGGCATCTAGTCAGGCGGCTCAGAAACGTGACCAAGCCAAGAGCGGTGGACGCGCGGAAAAGATCCGTACCTACAACTTTAAAGAGAGTCGAGTAACCGACCATCGGATTGGTTTGACTCTGTACAAGTTGGAACGCGTTTTGGCCGGCGCCCTCGATGAAGTAGTGAAACCACTGATGCTTCATGAACGTGAACAACAGCTTGAGGCCGGAAATGGCGAAGCTTGAAGATAGTTCAGACAACGCTCTGACGCTCGCGCAACTACATAACGAAGTTCTGAAAACACTTCAAGCAGCCTCTATCGATGATCCCGAGATAAGCGCTCGTCGAATCCTCGAAGAAACCACAGGCGTCGATGTAGGTCAGTTCCCCGCTGACGGTGATCAGTTAGTTACTCACCGAGCAGTTGCCCGAACCGATGCACTAACGGCAAGGCGCGTCAACGGCGAACCACTGCAATACGTCATCGGCAGCTGGAATTTCCGGCACTTGGACCTAGCCGTCGACCCCAGAGCCTTAATCCCTCGACCTGAGACAGAAGTCGTTGTCGGATGTGCAGTTGATTTGCTGAACTCGAACGACAAAGACATTGCCGAGAATCCGATTGTCGTCGATTTAGGAACCGGAACCGGCGCAATTGCCTTATCGATAGCTCAAGAGGTCCCCAACGCGCTGGTTCATGCCACCGACGTATCTGAAGAAGCCCTCGCACTAGCCAGCTCGAATCTTGCTGGCCTAGGAGGTTCAGCGGCAAGAGTTCAACTGCACAACGGCGACTGGTTCAAAGCTTTGCCGGAGAGGCTTATCGGACAGCTCGACATGGTTATATCGAACCCGCCATACGTGTCTTCGAACTACCCGCTCCCTGCGGTGATTGCGAACTGGGAACCGACCAGTGCTCTGTTCGGAGGCGAGGACGGCTTCACATACTTAGATCTACTGGCCAGAGAAAGCAGATCGTGGTTACGACCCGGTGGATGGCTCATTCTCGAGTGCGGGTCCGATCAAACGGTCAGGTTACGAGACCTTGTGATCGCTAGGGGTTATAACGGAGCCGCGATTAACCGTGATTTTTCAGGAAATGAAAGGTTCGTGACAGCGCGGCGACCTTTGGACGATGTTGACGACTCTCACCTCACAGGAGCTATCGCTGCGCTAGAAGCGGGTTCGCTAGTTGTCGCCCCCACAGACACCCTTCCAGGGCTTTTAGCCAAGTACAGCGACACAACAGCAGTTGAGGACTCCTATAGAGCCAAAGACCGTCCGTTTGATCAGCCTGTTCCAGTATTAGTAAGCGGAATTGAGCAGGCCGACAAGCTTGTCCATCTAGATGACGAAGTGAGAAGGCTCATCGCGGACCACTGGCCTGGCGCCCTGACCATCGTCGCGCAACGCCGGGACGGACGTGATCCGGTGACTGGAGGAAACACATTAGGCATTAGATGCCCGGAACCGGGATGGCTCCGCGTCCTCATCGATGATGTAGGACCTGTCACCGGGTCAAGCGCGAATGTGCATGCCATTGAAACTCAACTACGCGCGCAAGATGCAGCGGCAAGTCTTGCCATTGAAGTTGCCTATGTCATACCGGGAGCTTCCCGAGGGGGACTGGCATCGACTGTTGTCGACACAACAGGCGACTCACTGACCGTGCTGCGTCAAGGCGCTGTCGACTTGCCGTAAAAAAATAGTTCAGCGAAAATTTCGACACCGAATTAGTCGCGATCATCGAAGCTCCGCGTGGGAAGATAGCTGGGTCGCCTTAAAGAAAGGGCTGTGTGTCTGTTATCGCTCTTGGAGCTGACCATGCAGGATTTGCGCTTAAACAGATAATCGCTGAATACCTATCAGGAGAAGGTCACCAAATAGTTGATTGTGGGACCTACGACGAATCGAGAGTCGATTACCCCGATTATGGAGCAGCTGTGGGCATGTCAGTCGCAAATCGTGATGCGGAGCGCGGGCTTGTTGTGTGTGGTAGCGGAATCGGAATCGTCATGGCCGCAGGCAAGGTGCCCGGTATTCGTGCTGCCACAGTCCATGACGTGACAACCGCTCGGGCAAGTCGGGAACACAATGATGCCAACGTGATTGGTATTGGAGCGCGCATGGTGGGCGAACAGACAGCCCTGGAAATAGTGGATGCATACTTAGGTGCCTCCTTCCAAGGTGGACGACATCAACAACGTGTAGAGAAGCTGGACGCTATTTAGACTTCAAGTTGAGTGTCGGCCTAGAAAGAGCGCGCAAAGACTCAAATTCAAGGCAAGCTGTGCCAGCATCCGCAGCGACGATAGCGAAAGGTCCCTACCTATGACGAATCCCAACAACGTTTGGACCGTAGGACCCGATGCCGAAGTCGAAGAACTTATTTCCCAGGAGAAAGAACGTCAGGCGACAAGCCTGCAGCTAATAGCTTCTGAGAACTTCGCTTCCCCTGCGGTCATGAACGCTACCGGCAGCGTGTTTACCAACAAATACAGTGAGGGCTATCCGCGACGTCGTTATTACGGCGGCAACGCGAAGGTAGACGTGGTGGAGCAACTCGCTATCGATCGCGTGAAGAAGCTTTTTGGTGCTGAACACGCAAATGTGCAGCCTCATTCAGGTTCACAAGCTAACGCTGCTGTCTATATGGCTCTCCTTGATGTGGGAGACACGGTTATGGGGATGAGTCTTGATCATGGCGGTCACCTAACTCACGGGTCACCCGTCAATGCGAGCGGTCGCTTTTATAACTTTGTGTCCTACGGTTTGACTAGCGGTGACGAACGCATTGATTACGAGGAGATGCGCTCGATAGCTATCGCTGAGAAACCGAAGCTGATTGTTGCCGGCGCAACTGCGTATCCGCGACGCATTGACCCCGAACCTTTCCGCAAAGTGTGTGACGAGGTTGGCGCCTATTTCATGTTTGATGCAGCTCACATAGCTGGCTTGATAGCTGGTGGTCAACACCCGAATCCCGTCCCTCACGCTGACGTAGTCACCTTCACTACCCACAAGACACTGCGAGGACCCCGAGGTGGCTGCATCCTCTCGACGGAGGCTCTCGCGAAAAAGATCGATAGTGCAGTATTTCCTGGGAACCAAGGCGGGCCACTAGACCACGTCGTGGCTGCCAAGGCGATCGGATTTCGAGAAGCTTTGGACCCGGGTTTTGCAGGCTACGCCGAACGAATCGTTCAGAACGCCAACGCGCTAGCCAATGCTCTCGTGAATCAGGGATTCAGGTTGGTTTCAGGGGGCACGGACAATCATCTACTCCTAGTTGACCTGAGAACTTTCGATGAAGATCTGACAGGCAAAGAAGCTCAAGAAGTACTTGACCTAGGTGGGGTAACTCTCAACCGGAACACGATTCCTGATGACCCTCGTTCGCCATTCGTGACTAGTGGCGTGCGCATGGGCGTCGCATCT
>SGYJ01000039.1 GCA_004214275.1 Acidimicrobiales bacterium
GGTAGGTGGGATGCCACAAACGTTATTGATGCCCAGGTCGCAGTAATCACCAATATCGGCCCAGACCATCTGGAAATCATCGGCCCGACGCTTACCGATGTCGCCAGAGAAAAAGCAGGCATCATCTCCGACGACACACACGTAATTTGCGGAGAGACCGCCCCTGATCTCATTGACGTCATTGCCACTGGTCCGCATCGAGAGATGTGGCAACGTCACGTCGAATTCGATGTCGACGAAGACCACCTTGCCGTAGGTGGTCGTTTAGTAAATCTTTCGACACCCTATGGTCACCACAATGAGATCTTCCTCCCTGTCAATGGAGCCCACCAATCCGGGAATGCGTCGACCGCGGTAGCAGCAGCGGAAGCTTTTTTTGGTCAACAACTAGACCCCGACCTGGTTTCCGAAGCGTTCACTCACCTCACCCTGCCTGCACGATTCGAAATTGTTCAAAGACACCCCACAGTTATCATCGACGGAGCCCACAACCCGCCCGCAGCCTCAGTCGTCTCCGAAACTCTCTTCCGTGATTTCGCAACCGAAGAACGCCCGGTGTTAGTGATTGGAGCGAACAGACCCCGCGACCCACAACAGCTACTTGACGCTCTCAACGGCAGTGAATTTTCGAGAATCATCGCCACAGCCGCGAACTGGGCTCGAGCGGTACCAGCCAACGAATTAAGAACAGCTTTGGAGGGCAACGGTGCTGTTGTAGAAGTAATTCCCCAAGTATCAGAGGCCGTAGGTCGAGCAATAGAAATTGCCGGAGAGACCGGCATCGTTCTGATCACAGGTTCGCTGTACGTAGCTTCTGAAGCCCGAAGTCAACTCGTTGATGCCTCGCGGTAGCCTTACCACCATTGAGTCCAACGTGTTCAAGGAGACCAAGTGCCACGTACGTTTGTTATCTGCAAGCCCGATGCTGTCGAGCGTGGACTTGTAGGTGAGATCATCGCTCGCCTTGAACGCAAAGGCCTAAAAATCAGTCGAGCGGAACTTCGGACTATTGATCGAGCCACCGCAGAAGTTCATTACGAAGAACACGAAGGTAAGCCATTCTTCGTAGCGCTCATCGATTTCATCACGCGCTCACCGGCCATGCTCATGGTGGTAGAAGGCCCCTCCGATGCAGGAGATGAGATATATGCGGTCGTTCGCAACCTGATGGGTAGCACGAACCCCGCGACCGCTGCGCCAGGAACTATTCGCGGAGATTACGGATTAGTCGTAACAGAAAACCTGGTTCACGGCTCTGATTCCAACGAATCAGCTGAACGTGAAATCAACATTTTCTTCCCAGGACTCTGATTGGGAAACTCATGACCCGTCAAGATGCAATTCGAAGAAAATCCATGTCCGCTGATGGGTTGGGTTTCTTCGCTGCGTGGGGTAGGTGTGGGCCATGAGAGGTCGCGCTGGTTTCAGGAGTCTGGGCGGAAGAGATATAGCAGTTGATCTAGGCACCGCAAACACCCTGGTTTATGTGCGAGGCCGAGGAATTGTCCTTGACGAGCCATCGGTAGTGGCTATCGACGTGACCAACGGCACTCCGCTAGCTGTCGGGCATGAAGCGAAAAGGATGGCTGGAAGAACCCCATCCCATATTCAAGTGGTACGACCCCTCAAAGACGGAGTGATTGCCGATTTTGACGTGTGTGAGAAGATGCTTCGCTACTTCATTGATCAAATTTCGGGGAGTCGATGGGCCAAACCACGGATGGTTATATGTGTGCCGTCTGGTATTACCGGAGTCGAACAACGAGCTGTCCAAGAAGCAGCCGAGTACGCGGGAGCCCGAAAACCTGCGTTCATCATCGAAGAACCAATGGCAGCAGCAATAGGAGCCGGTCTTCCTATCCAATCACCGCATGGCAGCATGATCGTCGACATTGGGGGAGGAACTACCGAAGTCGCGGTCATCTCTTTGGGGGGCCTCGTCGCAAATCAGTCAGCTCGTGTTGGAGGAGATGTCCTTGACGACGCGATTACCCAATACGTGAAAAAGGAATACAGCGTTGCCTTAGGTGAAACCACTGCAGAAGAAGTCAAGGTAGCTCTCGGCTCGGCATGGCCGCTTCCTGACGAAATGTACGCAGAAATCCGAGGGAGAGACCTAGTCACTGGCTTACCCAAGACAGTCACCGTTAGCAGCGTTGAAATGAGAGAGGCCCTCGAGGAGGGCATCAGCTCAATCATTGATGCCGTCAAATACACACTTGACCACACGCCACCAGAACTCGCAGCAGACATCATGGACGAAGGCATCATGCTGGCAGGCGGAGGAGCACTATTGAGAGGGTTAGACCAACGCCTCGCCAACGAAACAGGCATGCCAATTCGCATAGCGAACGACCCGCTATACGCAGTCGCTCGAGGCTCGGGTCAAGCCCTCGAAGAATTTGAAGTCCTCAGAGGCGTGCTCTTTTCGTCGGGTAATCAGTATTAAACGGAATCAGTTGTGGCGCGTCGTTCAAAAATGAGAAGAAGTCGAAGTTCACGTTTTCGGCTAGCGCTACTGGTTCTAACGTCTCTGATCCTTATAACCATCGACCTCCGTTCTGAGGGAGGAGCAATTGACAAAGCCCGAGGTGTTGTCCTCGATGCCCTCGGCCCTCTGCGATCAACGTCAACTCGAATATTTGAACCCATCGGAGGAGCGTGGGAAGCCGTCACCAGCTACGACGAACTAGAAGCCCGCAACGCTCTATTGAGAGCGAAAGTCGCAGAATTACAGAACTCGGTGCTAGAAGTCGGAGAAATTGAACGCGAAAGAAAAGCTCTACTGTCTTTGCTCGGTGCCCGCGACCGCGTCGCTCAAGTTGGTCGCCGAACAGCCCGAGTTATCGACGCACCGATATCGAACTATCAGCGCACCCTAGAACTCGACAAAGGTTCACGAGACGGGCTTGTCATAGGGATGCCGGTCGAAACAGGCGCAGGGATTATAGGAAGGATTTCCGCTGTCTCAGTGACTCGCTCGCAGGTTGAATTGCTGACCGACCCCAACTTCGATGTTGGCATCCGAATGGTCCGATCAGGAGACGATGGAATCGCATCGGGGAAGGGACAAAACCGGGAGCTTGAAGTCAGTTTCATAGAACTAGACACCGTGGTCATACCAGGTGAGACAGTGGTTACCAGCGGTTTTCAAGGCAGCACCTTCCCAGAAGGACTACTCATCGGCACGGTAGTGGACGTCGTGCCCAATGCCGTACAAGGCACACAACGGATCACGGTGCACCCAGCAGCCGACCTGGACAGACTCAGATGGGTGCAGGTCTTGCTGTTCTACCCGGATGCACCTGAACCAGTTGTCGTTGACCGAGTCCCCGATGAAGAAACCCCCGATAGCTCGACTGAAGAGCCGACACCATGACGATGGCCAGCCGAGAGATCTCGCGACTCGTAGCGATTTTTGCGACAATACTTTTGATTCAAATTGCAGTGGTGCCGCACTTCCGGATAAGTGGCTACATCATCGACCTACCGCTAGTAGTGGTAGTGCTTGTGGGCCTGCACCTAAATCCACCAAATGGGGCCCTGGTCGGCTTCATAGTCGGTTTTGCCATAGACCTAGTCGTGCACACTCCATTCGGAATGACGGCACTGACCTTTTCCCTAGCTGGGTACGCGTCAGGGTCCGCCTCGAGTCAATTGACAGAACGGAACATATTGACGCGGGCATTGACCGTTGCGCTACTCGCAGCGACGGCAACATCACTATTTGCCGCCGTGGCGGCCCTCATTGGTCTTGAATACGTCACACGACAAGAATTAGGCGCCATAGCACTCGTTACCGCAGCATCAACGCTGCCACTAACAGTGCTATTAGCTCCGCTTGTTCGCTGGGCGTTTCCTCTTGAAACAGTTCAGCTCCATGAATGAGCAGTTGAGCCGACGTCTGGCGTTTCTCGGAGTGCTTATCGTTGGTCTATTCGCTGCATTGTTCACCCGGGCGTGGTACCTGCAGGTGCTGACGAGCGAAGAATTAGCCGACAAAGCCTTCTCCAATCATGTCGAAATAGTCGTCACTCAACCGACACGCGGCAAAATTCTTGACCGTCATGGCGTGGTTCTGGCCGACAACGTCAGGACGGGCGTCGTAACGGTCAACCAATCCCGATACGCGCCGGGCCAAGTTGACTACGTCTTAGAACAACTTTCAGAGTTGATCAATCTTCCAATAGAGGTCCTCCGCACACGTCTCCTCGATCAACAAACTCACCCACTTGCAGCAAAGGTTGTAGCGACAGGACTAGACGAATACGGCCTTTTAAGGGTGTCAGAACAATCGCTACCAGGGGTTGAAGCGAAATGGGCTATGAGTCGCGTTTACCCCCAAAACGAAATCGGTGCACACGTCATTGGCTACGTCGGTGCCATGTCGCAGGGGCAGGAAGATCGTCTCCTCAAAAAGGACTACCTGCCATCAGAAAGAGTCGGAAAATCGGGGATCGAACAAATCTTCGAAGCAGACCTCCACGGCTATCCGGGGCGGACTGAACTAGAAGTAGATAGCACAGGAAGAGTTCACCGAATAGTCAACCAAACGAACCCGAAACCAGGGTCAGATGTCTATCTGACAATCGACGCAGATCTCCAAGCAGCGACCGAGTCATACTTAAGGCAAGGATTGATAGCAGCTCGCAAAACTGTGAGCGAAGACAGCGGATTCTTCTTCCCATCAATCGGCGGCGCCGCAGTAGTAATGGACCTCAGAAATGGGGATGTGTTGGCTATGGCCTCCCATCCCACATATGACCCCAACTGGCTCGTCGGTGGAATAACCACACTCGAGTACCAATCGGTGTTCGAAAACCCCTACTCACCAGGGGCCCTAAATAACAGAGCCGTCCAAGGGCTCTATTCGCCGGGATCAGTTTTTAAGCTGGTCACGGCGTTAGCCGGTCTCGAAGCCCGACTGATCTCCCCCAGGGCAGCGTATTACGACGTCGGCTACTTCAAGATCCCCGACAAATATGGCTGCACAGGCCGATGCACTTTCTATAACGCAGATAAAGCACCGTTAGGGATTGTCGATCTCTCATCAGCTATAACGCGCTCCAGCGACGCGTACTTCTACAAGGTGGCGCACGATCTGTATTGGATCCGAGGCGAAGAGCAATGGGCGATTCAAGACATGGCACAACTCCTCGGATTTGGAAACCAAACAGGAGTCCAACTGCCGTTTGAGAAAAGCGGTCGAGTTGGAGACGGACAAATCAAAGAAGCATTGTTCGGGGCTAACCCAGACGCATATAACCCATATGGCGAATCAGCCCAATGGTTACCCGGTGACAACATCAACACAGGAATCGGCCAAGGATTCGTTTCGGTTACGCCAATACAACTCGCAAACGCCTATGCCGCTTTCGCCAATGGCGGAACCTTGTTCAGTCCAAACATCGTTAAGAGTGTCGTGTCTCGAACAGAAACACAATTTGGTTCCTCAGTCATTGACTTTGAACCTCGTATCCAACGACTCGCAGAATTTCCTGAAGGTTCAGGGATCGTAAGAGAAGGCCTACACGGAGTATCTAGCAAGTCTCGACGCGGCACTGCTTGGCGCGCCTTCGAAGGCTATGACGACGCGGGATACGCAATAGCGGGCAAGACGGGAACGGCTCAAGCAGAAGGCAGAAACCCGGTCCTACAGCGGAAAAAAGAAGACTCTGCTGTATTCGTCGCATGGGCACCAAGGCACGATCCGCGCTATGTCGTAGCTGTCGTCATGGAAGAAGCCGGATTTGGTGGTGAAGCAGCAGCACCTGTAGCACGAAGAATCTTCGAAGCCTTACGTGCCTACGAACAAAGGTGGCCAGACCCGCAGGTGGCATTCATAGCACCGAGACCCGAATGTCCCGAAATTCCTGAAGCGCTACGAGGATATGAGGCCTTCACCAGCTACGTACCTGAGGGCTGCCCGTGGGGAATTCAAGTGCCCCGCGCCAACAGTCCAGAAGACGTTGATGGTGACGGCATCCCCGACCTCGAGGAGCGCGATCAATGAACTTACCGCTCCGCAAAGAGTTACGATCACCGCTTCGTTACGCCGACTACTCGCTCGGCATAGCGGCCATCTTATTGTCAGCAATTGGTGTTGCACTGAACTACTCCTCAACGTGGCGAGTGCTTGAGTTCAACGGCCAAGACCCATTGACTTACGCCAAAAGGCAGATAATTTTTGTGGCTCTGGGGATAGCAGTGATGATTGCTGCAACATTTCTGGACTACAGGCTCTATCGCGATTTCGCCAACCAGGCGTACTTGCTCGTGATGCTTGCTCTCGTAGGAGTCTTATTCTTCGGAGTTGAACGAAACGGAGCTCGAGCATGGTACGAACTGCCTGGACTCACCTTTCAGATCCAACCAGCCGAATTTGCCAAAGTGGCAGTGGTTATAGCACTGGCCGCCTTTGTCGCTAACCAAGATGGACATCTTCGACTAGTCACTCTGTCCAACGCCTATCTCATGTTGGCCGTCCCCCTGGGTCTCATCTACTTACAGCCGGACCTTGGCACGATGCTGGTATTCGTCGCGATCGGTATGGGTGTGCTGTTGGTTTCGGGAGCTCAACTCAAACACATCTTTGTTACCTCCCTCGTCGGGGTCATCGTGGTCGTCGGCATGTTCAACAGCGACAACCTCGGAGGCCCAAAAATATTGCGTCAAACCCAAGAACAACGACTCACGGCTTTCCTTGACCCAGGGTTCGACGTTCAAGGAGCGTCCTACAACATCAACCAATCACAAATCGCCATAGGGGCCGGAGGCATCAGAGGACAGGGATGGCTGCAGGGAACACAAACCAATCTCAACCTCGTACCCGAACAAGAGACCGACTTCATTTTCACCGCCCTAGGTGAAGAATTCGGCTTCATAGGCGTCTCCGTCCTGCTGCTCTTGTACGCCTACGTCCTTGCCCGAATCTGGTTCATCACAAGGTCCTCGAATGATCTATTCGGAACGTTTGCGTGCGTCGGGGCCTTATCCATGTTCACCTTCCAAATATTCCAAAACGTCGGAATGACAATGGGAATCATGCCAATCACCGGCATTCCACTCCCGTTCCTAAGTCACGGCGGGTCCTCTACTGTCGTAGCGTTCGGCCTAATTGGTCTCGTCATCAACATCAGCGCGCGAAGACACCTGGCATGATCAGCTCAATAAAGAAGGCCATAATCTGGAAACGCCGCCTTGGAGCGCTAGAATCGTCCCTGAAATGACCTCGCTGTGGACCCGGCTCGAGCCTCTCCTCCCTAGGGTGGAAAAGCCCGCCCGCTACATCGGCTGCGAGGACGGAGCCAGCACAGATATCTACAAGCCTGACGCCACATCGTGGCTGCTGACCTATCCCGACACATACGAAATCGGTTTACCGAACCAAGGCCTGCAGATCCTGTACGAGTTACTGAACGAGCGGCACGACGCCTTCGCCGAACGCTCCTACGCGCCTTGGACCGATATGGAAGCCCAAATGCGTTCCAACGATCTGCCGCTCTTCTCAGTCGACACCCATCGACCAGCCGCGGAGTTCGACATACTCGCTTTCAATCTGTCTGCCGAACTCGTCTACACCAATGTTCTGAACTGCATAGATCTTGCCGGTCTCGCAGTGAGGGCCTCAGAAAGACACGACGGGGACCCACTAATTGGAGCCGGAGGGCACTGTGCCTACAACCCCGAACCACTCGCAGATTTCATTGACTTTTTCGTAATGGGTGACGGCGAAGAGGTGATCGCCGAAATCACAACCACAGTCGGAGAATGGCGCAAATCAGGAAAGCCTTCGGGAAGTCGCGAAAACGTCCTGCGAGCACTGGGCCAAATAGCGGGTGTCTACGTACCATCGATGTATGAGGCCACATATGACGGGGCCAAATTAACGGGTGTCCAACCGAAACACCCCGACGTCCCGACCAGCGTCCAAAAACGGACAGTGGCCGACCTTGCTGACTGGCCTTACCCCCGCAATCAACTAGTGCCGCTTACTGAAGTAGTTCATGACCGTCTAAACGTCGAAATTTTTCGGGGCTGCACGCGAGGCTGCCGCTTCTGCCAAGCCGGCATGATCACCCGGCCAGTGAGAGAGCGCCCAGCTAGCCAAGTGCGCGAAATGATTTCGAAGGGACTTGAACGAACTGGCTATGACGAAGTGAGCCTCACCTCGCTGTCTACGGCCGACTTCAGCAATATCGAAGAAGTCGTAACCGACACCATCGAGGAACCTGGGACCTGCGGACGAGTGAGCGTTGCATTGCCCAGCCTTCGCGTAGATGCGTTCACAGTCGGAGTAGCAGCACAAGTCTCACGAGCTCGACGAACAGGCCTCACATTCGCCCCCGAAGCGGGCTCATGGAGGATGCGACAGATCATCAACAAGCTGATCACCGAAGAAGACCTTTACGAAGCTGTCCGATCCGCCTACAGCCAGGGTTGGCATCGTATGAAGCTGTACTTCCTAACTGGGCTCCCGTCAGAAATGGATGAAGACACACTCGCAATAGCTGATCTAGCCGAGAACTGCGTCGCAATTGGACAGCAGTACACGAAGAAAGCCTCAGTCACCGTGTCCCTTGGAGGGTTTGTTCCCAAACCACACACCCCGTTCCAATGGTTTGGTCAAAATGAACCAGCGGAGCTGCGGAGAAAAGTTGACTTACTTCGCGAAAGGCTTCGACGAAACAAACGAGTCCACCTCAAATGGCATTCTCCCGAAGCAACGACAGCTGAAGGAATTACGAGCCGAGGAGACCGTCGCATCGGACCAGTAATCGAACACGTATGGCGGCAAGGCGGCACATTCCAAGAATGGAGCGAACACTTCGATCTACGCCTCTGGGAAGAAGCAATGAGCGCTTCAGAACTAGATATCGAATGGTACGTCGACCGACATCGAGACGAGAACGAAGTTCTACCCTGGGATCATATTCACGCAGGGCTACACAAAGATTTTCTTTGGCAAGATTGGCAGGACGCGTTGGCTGGATTCGGCCTCGAAGACTGCCGTTGGACCCCATGTTATGACTGCGGGGCCTGCACCGAATACGGGATCGAACACGTGGTTGCTTCCCCAGTTCCGCCAAATGGCGGAAGTCAAGGGACCGGCCAAGACCTAACGACCGGCCATGTTGTGCCGGTGGACCTCCGCCCTCGGGCGGCTGTACGGGGAACGTAATGATACGAACCTCTGTTGGTCAACGTGTAGCTCCCACCTTGATAGGTGGGAGCCATCCGTGCGGCTAAGAATACGCTTTTCGAAAATGGGTAAAGTGCGCTTTGTAGGACATCGCGACGTTGCACGAATCGTGGAAAGAGCACTTAGGCGTTGCGGGGTTCCAATCACCTACAGCCAAGGTTTCTCCCCCCGGGCTCGCATGAGTTTTGGATTAGCTTTGCCGACTTGCTATGAATCCGAAGCTGAATATCTCGACGTGCCGTTGGACCCCGACTCCATCGTCGACGGACAGATTGCATGCACAGGCTGGGGCCAAGGAAAATTACACAACCCACAACAAATGCAAGCAGCTCTGAGCGAAGCGCTCCCCACAGGATTTGATGTCGTCGCTCTAACTGTTGAACCCAAAGGCGGACGCTCCCTTCAAGAAACCGTTGTCAGTTGCGGTTGGAAATTCGACATACTGGGAGCCGTAACCCAAGAAGTCGAAGAGGCGATTGAAAGAGCTCTAGCTAGCTCGGAGATAGAGACTGAACGAAAGAAGAAAAACGAACTGGTGCGCGAAAACATTCGCTACGGCGTATACGACCTTCGTATGGACGGCGAGTCAGAACGAGGCCCGATCGTCGTAGCGGAGCTATCGGCGAAACCACGGGTCATTCGACCTAGCGAGCTCGTAGATGTGCTCGCCCCCGGAGCTGAAATGGGCATTGCCCGCCGCACCCACCAATGGATCGAACACGACGGCCAACGACAAGAACCGTTGATGCTGTCTAAATCACTACAACTCAAGGAATACTCATAATGAACCAAGAAAAGCCCGTGGAAGGGCTCGAGGAGTCACAGGAAACGACTCCGACACGTAGACGCCGAACAATCGGCGGCACGACCCAAAGCGAAGACACGGGAACAACTTCCCATGCCGAGGAACCCACCGCGCGGAATCGAACCCGAACACTTTCAGGGAACGTCAAAGCTCCGAGTCCTTCAACCGAGGACCGTCCGAAGCGAAAAAGGGCGCGATCGATCGGATCTCGAACCGGCGACAGCGAATCGAAACAAAAACCAACTTCACCTGCTCCAACAGACAACAAACCCAAAGTAGGTGACACGCGTAGCCCGGCAAGCAACCGTGCCCACGATTCGAACAATGAAGAAAAGTCCTCCCCGAAACCGGCTCGGAAACGTCGTCGTAGAGGCGGCAAAGGACGTGGAGGAGGTACCCAACAAGACGACCGGCAACGATCCGGTAAACCCGTTGAGGCAATCCTTGATGACGGTCCAGTCTCACTCGACAGTGAACAACTTGAAAGACGACGAGGAAGAGAACGCAAAGGACGGCCAGTAGGTCGCTACCAAATGTTGGTCCATGTTCACGATGGCGTCACGCACGTAGCAGTACTCGAAGGCCGATCCCTTATCGAACACTACGTGAGTCGCCCATCAGACGACGTAAGTGAGATACACGGAAACATCTATCTCGGAAAAGTCCAGAATGTGCTCCCAGGTATGGAAGCTGCTTTTGTGGACATATCAACACCGAAGAATGCTGTGCTGTATCGCGGAGATGTCACCTATGACCGCGACGATCTTGACGGGGACAAAACCCAACCACCGGCACCGAAACCCAAGAAGCCGAGAAGCCGCCTAGGCCGAAGACAAGACGATGCGCGAATTGAGGACCTTCTCAGCGCTCAACAATCCATACTTTGTCAAGTAACCAAGAATCCGATTGCCCATAAAGGCGCCCGACTGTCAACAGAAGTCAGCCTTCCGGGACGGTTTGTGGTGTTGGTTCCCAACAGCGATACCTATGGAATCTCCAAGAGACTCAACGATAAGGAGCGACGCCGACTCCGGAACATTCTTGACAAGGTAAAACCTTCCGCACACGGCGTGATAGTTCGAACCGCAGCCCAAGATGTGACAGCGGAGGAAATAGAACGTGATGTTCGACGACTGTTAGATCAGTGGCAACAGATCAATGAACTGGCTAGTAGCGCAAAGGCCCCGAGTCTGCTGTTTAGAGAACCGGAGCTAGTTGTCAGAGTCATTCGCGAAGAATTCAATAGGGATTATCGAGGAGTGATAATCGATGACCCCACCCTCTTCCAGCAGGTGAAGGGCTACATGGAAACCGTGACTCCGGCTCTGGCAGACCGAATTGAGTTCCACGATCCGAAAACTGAAACGCTCCCACTCTTTGAGCGATACCACGTGGCCGAACAGTTGCGAAAAGCAGTCGACCAAAAGGTATGGCTGCCATCTGGAGGCTCTCTTGTCATTGACCACACAGAGGCGTTAACGGTTATCGACGTCAACACAGGCAAGAACGTGGGTAAATCGAACCTGGAAGAAACTGTGTTCCGTAACAATCTTGAGGCAGCTGAAGAAATAGCGAAACAGCTTCGACTTCGAGATATCGGCGGAATCATTGTGATCGACTTCATCGACATGGAAATAAAAAAGAACCGAGACGAAGTGGTCAGCAGCTTCGAAAAGGCATTAGCTCGAGACAAAACAAGAACTCAAGTATCTGGTATCTCCGAGCTAGGTCTTGTCGAAATGACGCGCAGGAGAACAGGAGAAGGGCTTCTGGAGTCGCTGAGCAGCGCCTGTGAGCATTGTGACGGTCGAGGAGTGGAACTCCACCAGTCAGTTCTGAAGGTCTGATCATCTATTTCAACTGTTTGTGAGCACCGAGACACCCGGTAGCATGAAGGATCTTATGTACGCAGTAATCGCCACTGGCGGGAAACAAGAAAAGGTTGAAACCGGCCAGGTCCTCAACGTTGAACTTCTGCACGCCGACGAAGGCTCAGAGGTTACCTTTACCCCAATTTTGTTGGTAGCGGACGACGCTGTCATGTCAACCAATGACGAACTAGCAGGAGCCTCTGTAACTGCTCGTGTAGTTGGCGAAATCAAGGGCGAAAAGATTCACGGCTTTACCTACAAGAACAAGACCAACAACCGTCGCCGATGGGGACACCGACAGCGGTATACGACCATCGAAATCACTGAAATAGCGAGGGGCTGAAATGTCAAAGACCAAAGGTGGTGGCTCCACTAAGAACGGGCGCGATTCCAATGCTCAACGGCTTGGGGTAAAAGTATTCGCCGGTCAAATGATTCACGCCGGAGGCATCATCGTCCGGCAACGCGGCACAAAATTTCATCCTGGACATAACGTTGGCATCGGCAAGGACGACACTCTTTTCGCGACCAGTGACGGCGTTGTTAAGTTCGGATACCGCAAAGGAAGACGACTAGTTGACGTCGTAACTGACTAACCAAGTAGCTCCGCTACGGCCCAGTCCTTAACAATAATTCCTTCGGCTACTTCTATTTCCGTTTCAGTCAGCGCCCATTACCCCCGTATCCTCGGAGGCTATGGCGGGTTTCGTTGATGAATGCAATCTCCACGCAAAAGGTGGAGACGGAGGAGCTGGATGCGTTTCATTCCGGCGCGAAGCCCATGTTTCGCGCGGTGGGCCTGATGGCGGTGATGGAGGCGCGGGTGGAGACGTATGGTTGGTGGCTGACCGGAACGTGTCTTCCCTTTTAGCATTCAAAGATTTCCCTTTCCGGCGAGGCGACGACGGTTCACACGGTCAAGGCAAGAAAAAGCATGGCAAGAACGGAGAAGACCTAATCGTAAACGTCCCAGAAGGAACTGTAATCAGAGACTTCGATGGAGAAATCCTCGCGGACCTAGTAGGCGCGGGAGACCGGTGGCTCGCTGCAGCGGGAGGCAGAGGTGGACGCGGAAACGCACGTTTCTTATCAAATAAACGCAGGGCTCCCGCATTCGCGGAGCAGGCAGAGATCGGTGAAGAACGATGGCTACGCCTAGAGCTAAAGCTAATGGCCGACGTCGCATTCGTAGGATTTCCTAACGCAGGGAAGAGCACGCTCATCTCTCGAATTTCTGCTGCGAAACCCAAAGTAGCTTCCTACCCGTTTACGACGTTGTCGCCTCACCTGGGAGTAGTACGAACCAGTGACGATTTTGAAATGGTTGTCGCGGACGTACCCGGTCTAATCGAAGGGGCCGCCGCTGGGCGAGGATTAGGGCATCAGTTTCTCCGCCACGTAGAACGAGCCAGGGTGCTGTTGGTGCTCGTTGACTTGGCAGAAGTTGAAAACAAACCCCCCGACATACAAGAAGAAATATTGATGCGAGAACTTGGCGAGTACGATGCCCGATTGTTGGATCGGCCAAGAATAGTCATTGGCACGAAATCTGACGTAGCCAGCTTGCCTTGGACAGGCTCGACGATTTCAGCGGTGACGGGACAAGGACTAGATGTTCTGATTGGTCAGCTTCGTCAATTAGTGGAAGAGGCGCGAAATGCTGATGAACAGCCGACTCAATACGTTGTGCATCGACCGACACCTGAAGGCGTCCAAGTAGTGCGACAAGACGATGGGTCCTTCGAAGTGTTAGGACGACAGGCTCTGCGAGCCGTAGCTCTTTCTGACCTCACCGATGTTGATGCAATGAATCACGCACAGGAACGGTTGCAACAGCTGCGAGTGCCTCGAGCGTTAGCGCGAGCTGGGGCTGTGGCAGGAGATGTAGTAGTTATCGGGTCCTTCCAATTTGAGTACGAACCCGATAACTAATTTGTGGAAGAGGAATAGGAATCTATTGATGCGTGTCATTGTAAAGATTGGGACATCATCGCTGACAAGCGAAAGTGGCGAGGTGAACGTCGCCGCCCTATCAAAACTTGTCGCTGAAGTTGTGCTGGCTCGCGCCCAGGGACATGAGCTGGTAGTAGTCACCTCCGGAGCCATTACCGCCGGTGTACAACGTTTGGGGGTAAGCCGACCTGAGGAACCAGAGGTTCTGCAGGCGATCTCAGCCGTGGGACAAATCGATCTTATGAGAGCCTACGGTGATGAATTCGACTCCCATGGAGTAGCGACGGGACAAGTTCTTCTTGCGCCTCACGACTTCAGAGACCGCAATCAGTATCTGCACGCTGAGACAACCTTCACACACTTGTTACGTCTTAACGTCGTGCCCGTAGTTAACGAAAATGATGCTGTCGCCGATGACGCAATCAGATACGGAGATAACGATCGGATAGCGGCACTCGTCGCCAACCTACTCCGGGCAGATGTTTTGGTACTGCTGACCGATACTGCTGGCGTATTGACGGCGGATCCTCGAATCGAACCCAACGCGACGCTGATCGAAGAAATAGCGGCTATCAACGAATCGATAGAACAGGTTGCCGGCACTGCGGGCAGTCGAGGCAGTGGAGGGATGGCTTCTAAGCTCGCGGCAGCACGGATGGCTTCATGGAGCGGTGTGCGGACGGTAATCGCTGCAGCAGACCGAGACAATGTCCTCTCAGACGCCATAGCCGGAATTGCGGGGACAGGCACGGCTGTACCAGCTAGAGAAACTCACGTCGCAGCGAGAAAACTTTGGATCGGATTTGCAGTGTCCTCCAATGGTCGAATCACCGTCGACGACGGAGCGACCAAAGCCTTATCGCAAGGCGGCGGATCACTCTTAACTGCTGGAATTACTGAAGTTCAAGGGACATTCTCCGCTGGTGACGCCGTAGAAATCTCGAACCTTTCAGATGAAGTATTCGCGAAAGGGCTCATGGCATTCGACAGTGAAACGGCACAAAGGTGGAAAGGAAGCCGCACCGAAGACCTTCTGCCTGGCACGTCACCGGTTGCGATTCACCGAGACGACCTTGTCCTCCTCGACGATCCGACATAGCTCGCACCGTGAAGGAACGGGTTTAAGGCCAGATCGGCGGTAGTCTGCGCAAGTGGCCCGAAGTGATTCGAAAAGCGATATTTCGTCGATGAGAGACCTAGGCGAACGCGCTAAAGCAGCTTCTCAAATCCTCGCAACTGCTTCCACAGAAGAAAAGAACGAAACTCTCCGCACGACGGCAGACTGTCTTGTCGCTGCAACCCAAGAAATACTGGATGCAAATCTGACGGACATTGAACGCGCTCGGGCCGCAAATACGCCCGAAACCGTTATCGACCGACTCCGCCTTGACACCTCACGAGTCGAAGCAATGGCCGACGGTCTTCGGAAGCTCATTCAATTGCCGGATCCTGTCGGAATGATCACCGAAAGTTGGACACGACCAAATGGTCTAGAAATCCAGAAGGCCCAAGTACCCCTCGGCGTTGTAGCAATCATCTACGAAAATCGACCCAACGTCACTAGTGACGCATTCGGACTCTGCCTCAAATCCGGTAATGCAGCATTCCTGAGAGGGTCCTCCGCTGCAATTGATTCCAATATCGCTATCGCGAGTGCCTTGCGCGAAGGGATTGCTAAAGCAGGTCTACCCGAAGACGTCCTGGTGTTAGTAACTGACACTTCCCACGACACAGCAATCGAATTCATGCAACTGCGCGGACACATTGATTGCCTCATACCGCGTGGCGGCCCCTCCCTCATCAACTCCATTTTAGAAAACGCGACTGTCCCTTATGTGATCGACGGCGATGGCAACTGCCACATATATGTGGACAGTGCAGCTGATCTTGGGTTAGCAACCAACGTCGTAGTGAACGCAAAAATGCAACGACCATCAGTGTGTAACGCCGCTGAGTCACTCGTGATTCACTCAGATGTCGCGGATCACTTCCTTCCCGAGATAACTCGAGCACTGAACGGAGTTGAACTGGTGGGTGATGACCGAGCACAAGCACTGGTCCCATCGATAGCCCCAGCCTCCGAA
This sequence comes from Acidimicrobiales bacterium, assembly GCA_004214275.1. Lineage (GTDB taxonomy): Bacteria > Actinomycetota > Acidimicrobiia > Acidimicrobiales > Poriferisodalaceae > MedAcidi-G3. The sequence continues at coordinate 15,916 of SGYJ01000039.1, forward strand.
GCCGACTGGTCTACCGAATACCTGGACCTAAAAATGAGTGTCCGAGTAGTAGATGACCTTGATCAAGCGATTCAACATGTCAATGCCCACAGCACCGGGCACAGCGAGGCGATCATTACCGACGACCAAGGCGCCGCACAAGAGTTCATTAACAGAGTCGATGCAGCCGCCGTTCTGGTCAATACATCAACTAGGTTCGTAGATGGCGAAGAATTTGGTTTCGGAGCCGAAATAGGTATCAGTACGCAAAAGCTTCATGCTCGGGGTCCCATGGGCCTCGAACAACTAACAACAACTAAATACATCGTGAATGGGCAGGGTCAAACTCGTGGATGATCCAAGGCCTAGCACCTGACAAGGAGACACTAAATGGGCGACACAATGTTCGGC
>SGYJ01000004.1 GCA_004214275.1 Acidimicrobiales bacterium
TCGACCTTTGATGCAAATGAACCGAGATGCACATTTCAGTGAAGTGTTCGTCGAGGGAGCACGCCTAAGCGATGAATGGCGCATAGGTGACGTGGGTGAAGGGTGGCGCGTAGCTATGACAGTGCTCGCTCATGAGCGCGCGGGTGGCGGAAGTCGCGGTGGCGGTGACGGTAGCACCAGGGGGGCTCATATCCCGACTTGGATAAGCGATCTTCAGGCATTACCTACCCCGCACAATGCCATTTGGGATGACGCTGTTATGGGTCTGTACTCGCACGATGCTGTGAGCCGCTGGACAATGCAACGCGCATCTGATGAGGCCCGTTCCAGCGGCTCGCCCGGGCCCGCAGGTAGCGGAGCAAAATTGCGGACTGTGAAGTCCTACAAAGGGCGGGCCTATCTAGCGAACCAAAGTTCAGGGGCCTATGGAATGCTTGAGGACGGGCATGGTTACATCGAACTGATGACTGCGCCTTCGATGTCGATTCGCGGCGGAACCGATGAAATACAACGAAATATCCTTGGCGAACGAGTGCTTGGACTTCCGGGAGAACCTCGATTGGACCGCGATGTGCCGTGGAAAGAAAGTCGGCGCGGTCTTATCTAAGTTGAGCGTCGCTCGCGCAGTAAGACTTCCTGAGCAATGGTTGCGACGTGACGTCCGTCCGCTGCGAACAAGTTGCCTACGGTCATCCCACGAGACCCATTCAGACCATGGCAATCCCAATCATAGAGATGCCATTCATCGGCCCGCGTCGGTCGATGGAACCACATCGCGTGATCTAGCGACGCCCCCATGAATCGTTCTTGATATTCCTCTCGAGGAGCTTGAATCGGGTGCAAAGACCGAGCCGCATCAAATTGGACAGCGTCAGAAGTAAACGCAAGTCCACACACGTGAAGCCGCGGATCACTCGGAAGCTCATCTTGGAGCCTGACCCACCCCATCGACCGTCCGGCACCTGGGGGGCTATCCAAGACTCTCCGGTTCATGATCACATTCATATGATCGCCTTCGCGAGGGCGACAATCTTCGGGATTCGGCGCAAGCGGCATACGCGCAGTCTGAATTTCGGCGTCTTCTTCTACCACGTGAAACGAACACGAAAGATTCAGAATCGCTCCTCCGCTCTGTCGCGCCACGACCGATCGCGTGCAAAATGACCGGCCATTTCGAAGACGGTCAACTTCATATCGAACAGGTTCGACCAGGGTGCCTCCACGTATGAAATAGGCGTGAACAGAATGGAGCGCAAAGTCCTCATCAACTGTGGCATAGGCGGCCTTTAACCCTTGAGCAATTACCTGACCACCGTAAATTCGACCCCACTCATAATCGGCACTCAGCCCTACCCAGGTCTCGGGACCATGCTCCTCCAACTGCATTAATTCGCTGAACGTTGTCGGATGTGTCGCCATACCTACCGAGCGTAACTCCCTTAACTCAATCTCAAACGGTGACCACGCTCTCCTTTTTGTTATCCAAACTCGGCTCATCTTTTGGGTCTGCCTGAAAGAGAACGGCACAAGCGCTGGTACCCCGACTACCGTCTGGTCGGTGAATCCCCTCAACAATTCTCAACTCCATGCCGCTGATGTCCTTTGGGACCATTATCAGCGAGGCGTCGACATCTCGGAAGAAGCCTTTAGTGATCTAGATTTCGGCGATGGGCTCGCTATTCAAAATGAGATCCGCCAAAGGCGTCTCGCTAATGGCGCAACCCAAATCGGTTGGAAAGTCGGTCTGACGTCTGACCGGGCTCGAAAGCAGGTGGGCATTGACGACCGGCCGTTCGGACACCTAATGCAACTTTTCGATAGCGGCATATCTCTGCCAGCCTCATCGGTGAATGGTGCAACCATCGAACCAGAGATGTGTTTCACCATCGGCGAAACAATTTCAGGACCAGATGTAGATCCAGCAACAGTTGCTGACTGCTTAGAGAAGGTCTCTGCCGGCTACGAGCTCAACGAGCGGCGAGCTGTTGTCGGGGGGAATCTCGCAATGTTGGTTGCCGACAATCTCACCAACTGGGCGATAGTGGAAGGGAGCGGTGTGCCAATAGAAAACGTCAACAGTATTGACGACACCGAGATTGTTCTCTATCGAGACGGAGAAGAATGTTTTCGGTGTCTTCACAGAGAAGAAGTCGACAATCCGTTTATCTCGATTTCTCGGCTAGCAGCTACTTTGCACCGCTTTGACCTTCAACTGGAGCCGGGGCAAAAGGTAATTACTGGCGCCTACACAAGGCATCAGGTTGCAGCAGACGAGCACTGGCTCGCTGAATATTCGAATATCGGCCAGGTAGAAACGAGTTACACGTGAATGCGCAACTACCTATTCCCGATAAGCCTCTCAATGTCCTCGTCACCAAGACTTTGACTTTGTCGGACGTAAGCGCTGAAGAGGAAGCAATGATCGCTGAAGCGGCGGGACCCGGGGCGGTCGTAACAATTGTCGACAGCCCCAAGGAGGGAGTGGACTATGCCGCCGATGCCGATGTGATTTTGGGAATTACGCCCAAATGGCTTTTCGAAGCGGCACCGAACCTCAAATGGGTTCACGCAACTGCTTCTGGGGTGGACATGTTTATGTACGAAGACTTCATAGACAGCGACGTCACATTGACCGGCGAGAAAGGTTTAGTAGGAGGCCATCTGGCCGACACCGCTTTTGGTTTGCTACTTGCTCTGACCAGAAGAATTAAAACGGCAATCGAGCTCGGCCCAGAAGGGTGGACCCTCGAAAATCGCGAAATGATGCGCTTTTCAGAAATTGAACTTGAAGGGCTAACCATGGGTATCGTCGGCTTTGGCGGGACAGGACGTCACCTAGCTCGTAGAGCGGTCGCGTTTGGCATGAATGTTCGTGCCATCGATGCCTTTCCGGTGCCGCCAAGCGACGGAGTCACCGAAGTTGAAGGCATGGAAGCTCTCGACGAGCTCGTAGGGGTGAGCGACGTTTTGGCTGTAGGGCTTCCCCTAACTGAAGAAACCAGAGCAATGTGTGACTACGAGTTCTTTCGAGCTATGAAACCCACTGCGATTTTCCTCAACGTAACGCGTGGAGAAATTATTGATGGCCCGGGCCTGGAACAAGCACTGAGAGAAGGAATAATCGGGGGTGCGGCACTCGACGTAGCGCCAATCGAACCCTTGCCTGCCGACAGCCCCTTGTGGAGCTTTGATAACTGCGTGATGACACCGCACACAGCTGGCGCTAGCCAATATCGAGGCCGCCGAAATCTGGAACGGTTCTGTCGTAATTTGGTTGCCTTACGGGAGGGACGTGACCTCGAAGGCGTTGTAGACAAACAGGCTGGCTTCTAAATAGCAGTCAGTGTGAATACGGCAAACGAAAGGTAGCCGCTATTCGGTATTGAATTCGACAGCCTTACTCTTTGTGAGATCGGCAATTTCGTCTTCACTAAACCCGAACTCAATTAGCACTTCTTTCGAATGCTGCCCTTTAACGGGACTCGGCATTCGAATTTCGGAGGACACTCCTTCTATGTTCGTCGCGTTTCTGATTACGTCAATGTCACCAGCAGACCTATGGGTGACTGGCGTTGCCATCTCAAGATGTTGAACTTGTGGGTCGGAAAATGTCTCAGCCACTGTGTTGACTGGCCCACACGGAACGCCCACTGCATTGAGGCGGTGAACCCAATTATTTCCAGTGTCTTTAAATAATTCTTGTTCGATAAGTCGGTTGAGTTCCTTTTTGTTGTCGCGTCTCGCTGAACTCGTCACGAAACGTGGATCCTCCAACCACTGAGTAACCCCTAACTCTCGACAAAATGCCTCCCAGAGACGTCCTCCCGACGCCGCTATATTGACGAAACCATCGGCGGTCTTATACATACCCATCGGTCCGAGAGTTGGATGATCGTTACCTGCTTGCGGTGGGTTGTCCCCAGCGATAGTCCATCTGGCGGCCTGAAAGTCCAGCATTCCGATCATGGACTCGAGGAGGGATGTATGCACCCATCGACCCTTGCCTGTTCTTTCGCGTTCATGAAGTGCTGTCAAAATTCCTATAGCAAGCTGAAGCCCGGCCGTTACATCGCTAATCGCAACACCGGCCCTGACCGGGCCGTGCTTGGGATCTCCAGTAATGCTCATTAGCCCGCCCATGCCTTGGGCTATCTGATCCACGCCTCCGCGCTCGCCGTATGGGCCATCCTGACCAAAGCCCGATATCGAGCCAAGAATGACTTGCGGGTTCACTGATGACAACGTCTCGAAATCAAAACCCAATTTATGTTTGACGGGACTGCGCATATTTTCAACGACAACGTCAGCAGATTTAACGAGTCTATGGAAAGTCCTTTGCCCCTCAGGATTCTTAAGGTCAATGACTATTGAACGCTTGTTTCGATGAAGATTTAGATAGTCGGGAGACGAACCTCCACCAGCATCAAATCCGCCGGTAGGGGTATCAACGCGCACAACATTTGCGCCCCAATCCGCCAACTGTCGTACCGCCGTCGGGCCCGCACGTGCAATCGTTAAATCGATCACGGTGATGTCGGCCAAAGGCATTGATTCCTCCATAGAGGCCTTACCTGGGGTCCAACTGTGCGCCGCGTACAAGTTGACCTGGCCGTAATCCCGTCAACTCGCCTCTGGAAGCCACTTCGGTACCACTCACGAAAGTGTGGGTGTAGCCGATGGGTCGCTGAACCAGCCGCTTTCCGCCGGCCGGGAGATCACGAATAAGTTCGGGTGAACCTACCGATAGGCGGTCGAAATCAATGATGTTGAAGTCAGCTTTATAGCCGGGTTGCAGGAGACCCCTATCCAACAAGCCATAGGTCTGCGCTGTTCGACGAGTTTGTTTGTTTACTAAAAATTCCAGTGGCAGTCGTTCCCCACGAGTTCTGTCACGACCCCAATGAGTCAGCAGATAGGTCGGATACGACGCATCACATATCGTTCCAACGTGAGCACCAGCATCTCCAACGCCACAGATGGTGTTGGGATCGGTCAACATTTCAAACACCTCGTTCAATGACCCTGAGCTGTAGTTCTCAAATGGGTACAGCAGAAGTGTTTCGCCGGTTCCGCTGGCGAGTAGATCAAGGGCCAGCTTCCAGGGGCTTTCACCCACAACTTCAGCGCGAGCAGCCACCGAGGTTGACGGTTCTGGTTCGTAGTTAAGTTCATCCCCTAATTCGAACGCCCTAGTAAGCGCGTAATCCATCCACTCGCTAAAACCATCTCTCGGTCGCTCATCTATAAGTTTTGCCCGGAGTTCTTGATTTTCTCGCAGAGTAGCGGCGCGCTCAGCAAGCGGGAGATCAGAAATCGCTTTATAGGCCGGATGGTTACCAAAGGGATTAACAGTCGCTTCCAGTCCCAGCAGCACTCCAATAGGCCGGCATCCGACCTGACCGGTCATAGAAAGACCTTCGTTGTTGGCCTGTCCGATTTGGGCCAGCGTTTCCCGCCACAGCTCCGGTGAATGGTCAACCTGAATGATCAGGGCTGACAGCGGCCTCCCTGATATTCGCGTTGCCGCTTCTAAAGCTTCGAACTCCCCCGGACCAAAGTCACTGTTGACCTGCAGGACTCCAGCACGAGAGGTCTTCATCGCATTTGCGATCGCAGCCAATTCCGGATCTCCAGCCGACAAAGATGGAGTTAGTCGACCATCCGCAGCTTTGTGTTTGGTTGTTCGGCTGGTACTGAAGCCAAGCGCTCCAGCTTCGAATGCTTCTGCAACTAACACTTCTAGCTGCACAAGTTCATCAGCGTTTGGAAGTTCGCTATGGTCGGCTCCTCTTTCTCCCATAACGAAAAACCGAAGTGCGCCGTGGGGAACTTGGCTTCCCACATCCATTACCCGCGGCATGCTCTCGAGGACGTCAAGGTATTCGGGGTATGTCTGCCAGGTGAAATCAATTCCTTCTGCCAAAACAGTGCCCGGAATGTCCTCTACGCCCTCCATAAGATTGATCAAGAAGTCTTCGCTCCCCTGACGCACCGGAGCGAACCCAACCCCACAATTACCAAAGACCGCAGTTGTGACTCCATGCCATGAGGAAGGAGTCATCTCTGGGTCCCAAGTTGCTTGGCCGTCGTAGTGAGTGTGAATATCCACCCATCCCGGAAGTACTAATTGGCCATCGGCATCAATTTCTTGATGAGAGAGGCCGTCGACATTGCCGACGTCGGTCACTACACCATCTGAAATGGCGAGGTCCCCTGCGAACTCCGGGGACCCGCTGCCATCGATGATGCGAGCGTTTCTCACTACTAAGTCATGCATGCTTCGAAAGCGTAGCCAGCATTATTCCCGTCTATTTGAAATATCTGTGATCCTCTTCACCACTTTTCGCTCAAGCCTTTGAGTACATGCGAGTGATTCTCTGCGATAAGGAGCAGAGTGATGCGATACTCAGGAGCATCTATCCCTGTCCCCAAGGTGTCATCCACTGCGATCGGAAGAGAGATCGGTAACAATTGTGCCCTGGCATGAAGGTGTTCCAAGTACACGGTTCGACGTGAATTGTGAAGGTCAGGAGCACACCGTCGTTTGGTCCGGTGGAGAGGTACAACTTCTAGATCATCCCAACATTGGTTCCGAGAAAGCATTGATCGCTCTGGGAGGCCGGAAGCCAGAGTGTTTAGAGGTTCTCGATTTGTGGAAATTAGCAATAAGTGATGGTGGCTTTATCGAAGAATGGGCCCCTTGGTACAAGGCGGACCCTCAGAGACGTTGGTGGTTAAAGACAGCTCTCGAACGATTACGATCTGAAGGCGTTCAGGACTTCCTGTACGACTTACCGCGAGAAAAAGCCCTCAGAATGGGTGAAGTTGTAACCATTCTGCCTCACGACTTTCTTGATCGGGCAATGGCCACTGTGGTCGATGCGGGCGATAAACGCGGATGGGACTTCGCCCCATCTCTCAACCGTCACTTAATAGAAGCCACCAAGCTCCGCGCGCGCCGTTCTTTGGTTCAGGCTTTAACCAACCAGAGACCAGCGGTACCAAATCCAGCCTTAATACCGTTCGATTGCATTGTCGAGCCCTTGGGAGTCCTTTCAGTCGATGGTCGACTTTCCGGTAGAGATAGTCACGTCAAGATTTCTCTACACCCTCGTTGGTTGAGTCGAGTGTGGGCTCGGGGAGTCTCTGTTTATGGGGGGCGTTTTACCGTCGATGTAACCGAACAAGGTGGAGTGTCAGTATTGAGGCAAATTGAGTGGCTGGAGGCGGAAAGTGGACTACATCCCCACTTGATAAGTCATCAATTGTGAGGAAGACCCCAGTCGATACCACTTCTACCCGCCTCAAGTAGAGCAGCGTTGGCACGAGAAAACGGCCGACTCCCAAAGAAACCTCGATGGGCGCTAAGAGGAGAGGGATGGGGCGTTTCGATCACATAGTGGCGATTAGAGTCGATGAGAGGCTTTTTCTTCTGAGCAAATGCCCCCCACAAGATAAAGACGACGCGTTCCTTCTTGTTGTTGACCATACGGATGACTTGGTCCGTGAAAGTCTCCCAGCCGCGATTCCTATGTGATCCGGCTTGACTTGCTCTCACCGTAAGAACAGCGTTCAGTAGCAACACACCTTGACCTGCCCAGCTTTCAAGATTGCCGTGGCTTGGAGGCGCCAACCCGATGTCCGACTGCATTTCTTTGTAAATATTTTGTAGAGATGGGGGGACCGCAACTCCGCGACGAACGGAAAAACACAAACCATGCGCTTGCCCTTCGCCGTGGTAGGGGTCCTGACCTAAAATCAATACTTTGACATCTGCATAAGGGGTGAGGTGGAGCGCCGCATAAACATCCTCCTCTGGTGGGTATACAGCACCGAGTTTGCGTTCTTGTTGAATAAAGCCTTGCAACTCAGCCCAATATTGTTCGGCAAATTCCTGGCGCAACAACGGGTTCCAATCCGTTAACACTGATCAATCCTCAAGAAAGCTCAGCCGCTGCCTGTTTGCTCAACTCGATGGAAACCCCAATCCGAGTCCGGTAGTAGTCAAGGTCAACTCCGTCTGAGGATTTCTGCCCTTGCATGTACCGGGCATAAACCCCGTGGACAATGCACGCTGTCTTGAAATGATTAAAACTGATGTAGTACGGAAGGTTCGTTAGGTCGCAACCAGTTTTTGTCGCATATCGCTCGATAAGTTGGCCTCTATTGGCGAAACCCTCAGCGAGTGTCGGAGCATTCTCTTTGTTCACTAACTCATCGCCCGGTTCAGCCCAGGTATTTAACGCATAGGCGAAATCTGCCATCGGATCGCCAAGTGTTGATATCTCCCAGTCCAAAACCGCAGTTAAGTGGCCTTCTTGATTTATGAGGCAGTTATGGAGGCCATAATCTCCGTGCACCACTCGGGCAGGTCCTTGTTCTGGGCGTCGCGACTCGAGGAAATCATGTAACTCGTGTAGGACGGGGTCATCGTACGAGGCACCCTCGGCTGATGCCTCCCAGCTTCGATACCAGGTTCGGATCTGCCTACCCACATAGTCTTCCTTTTTGCCTAAATCGCCAAGACCAACTTCGTCTGGGTCAACTGAATGCAGGGAGGCCAAGACGTCCATAAAGGAAGCTCCAACGTTGGCGCGTGCATCTTCGGTGAGGTACTCCACGGCATCCTCGAGTTCAAACAACGCTTTGCCATCAACTTGGCTCATCACGTAAAAGTGGGCCCCAGTTACTTCTGCACTCTCGCAATATCCGTAGGCAATCGGCACCGGGACAGCGGTTGGCCCTAGGCCACTAATGATCGAGAATTCGCGACCCATATCATGAGCTTTTGGTAGCAACTCACCCATGGGAGGTCGGCGAACAACAGCACGACTTCCGTTTGGGTCTGTGAGGGCGTAGGTCAAATTGCTGTGTCCGCCTTCCAACTGGACCCATTCGAACGGCGGCTCAAGTCCTTCAGTGTTTTCTTTGATCCAGCTCTCTACGGCCTCGACGTCATATCCGATGATCTCCTCGCGGTTAGTCATATCATCCTCGTTCGTTCTGAAGCTGTCGTAAGACAATATGCGACATCTCTCACACTTCGAAGCTAAATCTTCGCTGTTCCGTTTCTAAAGGCCATAAGAACTCTCCCCTTAAGACGGAATAGGCGTGTTGTGCCATGTTAGGAATTGCCACTCACTGGATTCTTTTATCCAAACGCAGGTGTATCTGCTTCGGAGTAGAAATTCCTTTTCCCGAGCAACCACCGTTATTTCTGCTGTTCCATTAACGAGCGCTACGTCATCGAAGATTTGGATCTCTACATCGCTGTTGCTCACATCTCGATAATCGAAAACGCCGTTTTTGATCGCCGACATGTAGGAATCTTTAGTGTCCACTGCTGCAGTTGAGTGGGTATATCTCAAACTCGGGTGGAGCAAACTATCCAATGTTGGCAAGTCAACTTCAATCATTGCCCGCCATCGACGCTTCTCTAACTCTTGAATCACTTCAGTCATTCCAGAAAACTAGCTATTTTTGGGGACTTCAGTAACGCAGACTTGAGAGGAATCGCTCAAAACCTGGACGAAGAACCGAACCCCGGCTTCAGCTGTGAGCTGGTTTTGTGTGTGACCTCACAAATATCACTGGGCCAAATATCACTGGACGATGTAGTCACGCTCGACTCTGTGGTCGAAGTCAAGAAAAGGTAACACCCGTCAGTCGCCTATTTGCTGGGATGATTAAGGTTCATTTCAATCAACTAACAGGTATAGGAGAAGAACAGTGAGCTACACCTCATTTTCTATTGCTGCTCCAGGTCGTGCTTATGACGGCGTGACGGTGGGAAGCGACCGTTGGAACGAACTTCTCGGTTCACAAATGGCGATACTCGAAAACGCTGGCACAGAGCAGGTGTTGAGTGGGTATGCCGCTGCGATTGGCAAGTTCGTCAACGTCAATAAATACGCAAGCGTCGAGGATTCAGAAACTGTTATTGCGAAACTCTCGGCAGCTCAACTAATCGAAGTGGAGGCGTCAGGGCCTTTCATTGAATTTGAACGTTGGTTCGAACTCATCGGCTAAAGAAACCGCCGAGCAAATAGGTGGAGTGATCTTCAAGTAAAGAACTCGCCTAGGACAACGTCAACTCCGGACAACCCGGCCTGCCAACGCGCCTTTGTGTTCGCCGTTTTCCATGAACACTTCACCGTTAACAAGAGTTAAGTCATACCCAGATGCTTTTTGCACATAACGACCTGCACCATTCGGGAAGTCATAAACAAATTCGGGTGCGTGTAGCTCTAAGTTGTCAAAATCGATGATGTTTACGTCTGCGTATGATCCTGCCTGTAGCGTTCCACGGTCCTTGAATCCGAAGAGTTCTGCACCCTCAGAAGTCAACATTTTTATTGCCTCTTCCACGCTCCAAGTTCCGCTATCACGCGTCCATCTCGTCAAAAAATAGGTCGATTGACTTGCATCTTGTATTTGACCCACGTGTGCGCCTGCGTCCCCAATACCAAGAACCACGGCAGGATGCTTTAATTTGGATTGGATCGCATCAAAGTCAAAGTTTAAGAACGGGTAATTCCAAAGGCCACGTCCTTCACTTTCCAAAGCCATATCTATGAAAGCTTCTGCCGGTGAAACACCTCGTCCCTCTGCATGCGCTATCAGCGTCTCTGACTCGTCGGCCTCGTAGTCGACTCGGCTGCTGTCTAATCTGTAAATCCCTGACAAGTCGAGCTTTGAAGGTGTCTGCTCTGCGTCAGAAACAAGCTGCGCTTTAAAGGACTTGTCACCAAGTTTTTCGAGCTTTTCCTGCCAAGACAACTCCCGCATCTCTCTCCACGACTGGGAACAATTATCGAATGGGGTTCTGTTCGCCACGCCGAACAACACACCGATTCCACGACTAGTTGTCTGTGGGTAGATCAATGCCCCATCGTCGTTTGCTTGCTCTACTAACTCCAACCAATATTCCCAGGCGGAAGGGTCGGATCTGTTCTGCACAAAGCCGAATGTCACTGGTCTGCCAGTTCGTAAAGAAAGTTCCTTCATCCACTTGACTTCTCGGTCAATGACCGAACGATCTGCTACGCCGACCATCCCATGTGACTGCCGATCGTTGTCTACTGCTGCCTCAAAAATTCCTTTCCCTAAACGACCCATAACTTCGCCGATAGCAAGGAGCTCTTCTGGATGCGCCCAGGTGCCCGGGACTTCTCTTCCATCAGGTGTCTGATGTAGGTACGTCCGTGATGTCGAAAACCCTAGGGCCCCGCCTTCAATGCTCTCTTCAACTAGATCACACATCAGCGCAATATCTTCCGCGCTTGCATGATGATCATCGATGGAGCGGTCACCCATGGCCATAAGACGCACTGAGCAATGCCCCACCATTCCACCGACATTTAAACCCTTTGGCATCCGTTCATAGGAGTCGAGATATTCCCCATAGGTGCGCCAATCCCATGGCAGGCCCTCCAATATCGCCTTAGCCGGGATGTCTTCAACAGATTCCATCACTTCCGCTAGGAAGCCGCGATCTTCAGGTTTGCAAGGGGCGAAAGTAACGCCACAGTTACCCATTACCGCTGAGGTCACGCCATGCCAACAGGAGACACTCCCAATGGGATCCCATGCGAGTTGTGCATCGAGGTGTGTGTGAATATCGACAAATCCAGGAGTAACCAGGCGACCAGAGGCATCGATCACGCGCGATGCTTCGCCGACACACTCGCCGACTTCCACAACTCGATCCCCAACAATGCCGACGTTCGCTACACGACGATCTGCTCCGCTCCCGTCAACCACTGTTCCGTTTTGGATAACTAAGTCGTACATGATCCACTCCCCCTAGGATGCATTTGCACACATAATAGAAGGTCAACTGAGGGACCCGCCGACTCAAGCCTCGAGATGCTTCCCAGTCGCCACCGGAAAGCCCGCGAAACAACACCTACCCAACCGTTGAAGCCAGTGTGAAAGTCGTTAACCAGCTCAGAGCTACTTAGCCATTTGAAGCAACGACCGTCCAGCGCTAGCCCTCAACAAGTTCAGGCTGGCTTTGTCGCTACCACGTATTCGATGAGCACCTGAGTTCTCACACCAAGCCCTGGTTCTTCCAATTCAGAAAGTTCCTCCCGAATCGAGCGTTCGACCTCTTCGACTCCCCGTTCTTGAATGGCCATCCATGCTGGCCCTGCGGACATCCACGCCCTCACCTCGTGCTCGATATCGGCTCCCTCGAGATCAAATTGAACTGATTGCCGACCACCTGGGATTAGGCCGGCGGCTTCGCACATTTCTTCGGCGCGACCTTCGAACCCGATTGCACCCAACTGTTTGGACCAGTCAATTTCATGTTCTGACAAACGTCGTATCGCATGGAATGCCTTACCAACCTGGCTACCTTCTCGGCCCGCCGAAAAAAAGCTAAGACCCAGACAACCTCCAGGTTTGATAACTCGCGCCGCTTCATGCACCGCCTCTTGGTTCGGTCCCCAGATTCCACGACAACTCGTCGCCACGTCAAAACTTCCATCGCTCCAAGGCAGCGCGTTCATGTCCCCATGGCGTATATCCGCGGTCGGAGTGCGTCGCTTAGCTAGTTCGAGGAGTCGATCGGAGGCATCTAGGCCGTGCGCTCGCGCCCCGCGTCTAGACGCCATGTTCAGCATGAGACCAGATCCACACGCGATGTCTAGATAATCCATGTCCTGTCCTACGTTGGTCGCTCTCAACACCGCGTCGAATTCGGGCCACCATCTTGGTTCCATAACTGTTGCCCAAACCCTTGCTTGGTCACCCCACCCCTTGTCAACTTCTTTCCAACTCATCAAGTTCACCTAACTCGTAGCGCAGTTCCGACGTCAGCCGTCCATTTGTGTTGAACTCTAGGTGCTGAGGGGGCTGACAATGACTACTTTCAACAATCCGCCGGAGCTCGCGTCTGTCTATACAGACCCCAACGAAATGCCTTGGACCGCTTCAGAATTCGCTGGTATCGAACACAAGGTGTTGTGGTCGGATCCTATATCTGGCCGTTCTACGATTCTTTTTAAACTGGAGCCGGGGGCAGTGGTTCCCGCTCATGAGCACACCGATATTGAACAAACTTGGGTCATTTCCGGTTCGTTTGAAGATGATGAGGGGAAGGCTTTACCTGGTCACTACATTTGGAGGCCGGCCGGCAACCGGCATGAGGCTCGCACCGTGGACGGCGCGGTGATCTTGGGTTTCTTCCTTAAGCCAAACAAGTTTGATCAGGGTTCAAAGTTCTATACCGAAGAGCAGCATCACTAGCCGCTTATCCACCCACCATCAACGCGTAACTCGGTACCCGTAGTAAAGCTTGAGCCGTCCGAGGCCAGGAACAATGCTGCCTCGGCTACCTCCTCAGGTTTCCCAAATCGTCCAAGCGGGTGTCTAGATAAAGACCTCTCAATGTACGGAGTTGGATCTTCAAACCGGGCAAAGGAGCGTTCCAACAAGGGGGTCTCGGTCGCTCCCGGGAGGATGCAATTGACTCGAATGCCTTGCGCAGCATGGTCATTTGCAGCTGTGCGACACAGGCTTACTATCGCGCCTTTCGAGGCGATGTAGGCGGCATTAGATATCCCGCCCGAGACGGCAAGTTGTGAAGCTATAGCGATAATCGAACCACCGCTCGACATCCGGGGAATACTCGCTCTCATCCACAGATAAGTGCCTTTGACATTTACAGCAAAAATGTTGTCCCACTCTTCAGGGAGAGTGTCAGGAATCGTCTTGCCAACTGAAATCCCTGCAGCTGCAACAAGCACGTCCAGTGACCCAAATCGTTCGACGATGTCATTTGCTATCTCATCGGCTGCTTCGTGATGAGAAACGTCTGACTCGTACCAGGAACAAGTTCCACCGTGTTGTTCAGCTAGTTCTGACGTAGCTGCTGCAGCTTTTGCATCTAGGTCGACCGTTACGACAGTCGCCCCTTCTTCGGCAAATCGAATGGCAGTCGACCTCCCAATTCCTGAACCACCACCTGTTATCGCGGCAACGCGTCCTGCAAGTCTCTTCATAGTTAGATCGTAGGCTGCGTCCGCAGTGCCGGCTATTCCAACGTTTCGCGACGCTACGATGCCTAAAGAGGTCTGCGATCTTTCGTCACCGATTCTCCCTGAGGGCACACCATGACCGACAAGAATCTTCCGGAACCTCCCGAGCACTTATCGTCAGACGACTTTCGCAAGCATGGGCATGCTTTGATCGACTGGATCGCTGACTACTGGGAAAGAGTCGAAGAACTTCCAGTGGTGTCTCACGTAGCCCCAGGCGCAATTCGTAATCACCTGCCTCCTAATGCTCCCGAAACAGGCGAACCATTTGAAAACCTTATTAAGGACCTGGATTCGGTAGTCATGCCAGGAATAACCCATTGGCAGCACCCGTCTTGGTTCTCTTTCTTTCCGGCCAATGCTTCGCCGCCTTCCGTCCTAGCTGAACTGGTTTCAGCCGGGTTAGGTGTTCAAGGAATGCTTTGGTCAACGTCGCCGGCGGCTACTGAAATCGAAAGTCATGTGCTCGATTGGTTGGTCGAGCTATTGGATCTGCCTGCCTCCTGGAAAACCACAGAACAAGGCGGGGGTGTGCTGCAGATGAGCGCCTCAGACTCAACCCATACTGCACTTGTGGTAGCCCGACACCAAGCAGCCAAGTTGGGAATCAGCCCCGATTCGATGGTTGCTTACGCTTCAACTCAAACGCACAGTTCAATCCAAAAAGGCGCAACGGTAGCTGGGTATGGTCATATAACGCTCATCGATGTGGACGAAGAGCAGGCGATGCGCTCGCAAGATCTCCGCGCTGCGATCGATCGTGATCGAGCAAACGGACTCAACCCTGTCTTTGTTGCTGCGACAGTTGGAACAACCGGGACGACTGGAGTTGATCCCATTCGTTCGATCGGAGAGATCTGCCGTAACGAAGATTTATGGCTACACATAGATGCCGCGTACGCCGGTAACGCGATGCTTTGTCCTGAGTTCAGACACCACCAAGACGGCGTAGAGCTCGCCGATAGCTACACATTCAACCCACACAAATGGTTGATGGTTAACTTCGATTGCTCTGTTTTTTACGTGGCAGATCGCGGTCCCCTTATCGACTGCCTCAGCATTCTTCCGCCATATTTAAAAAATGAGGCGAGTGAGTCTGGTGCTGTCATTGACTACCGTGATTGGCACGTGCCTCTTGGCCGTCGTTTTCGGGCCCTGAAATTGTGGTGGGTTATTCGAAGTTATGGGGCCGAGGGACTTCGGTCGATGATCCGCTACCACGTAGCTCTCGCCGAGCAGTTAGCGAGTCGCTTGGAAAGCGATCCCCGCTTTGATCTCGTGGCGCCCCACCCCTTTGCTCTCGTCTGCTTCAGGTGCACGGAAGGTGATGAAGCAACGACTCGCTTAATCGAGGCAGTTAATGCAAGTGGTGAGGTTGCGTGGACTGGTTCCGAGCTCGATGGGCATCCGATGATTCGGGTATCAATTGGTCAGCGCGCAACCGAACAGCGCCATGTTGATGCTCTTTGGGCTCTGATCGACGAGCTTGCCTAACCTCTTTTGCACACGAGTAGCTAGATGGCGAAACCGCCTGTTTTGGTTTCGAGGTACTCGCTGATTCCTTCGTGACCACCTTCACGCCCGACCCCAGAGTCCCCCATCCCTCCGAATGGCACCGAAGCTGAGGTCGGATTTACGTCGTTGATACCAATGATCCCAAACCTGAGTGTCTCGAAAGCACGCATAGCAACCGATATGTCGCGCGTGTATACGTAAGCCGCCAACCCGTAATTAGTGTCATTTGCTAGCTCGAGCACCTGTTCCGGATCGTCATAACCAATTACGGGAGCTACTGGCCCGAAAGTCTCTTCCCGGTAAATCGTCATCTCAGGACGCACGTCCGTTAACACCGTCGGAGCGAAGAAGTGGCCGCTCGCATGCTCTCCTTCTGTTAGGCGTGCGCCTCCCACCGGTACTCCAGCGCCTTTCTCTCGAGCGTCTTCGACCTGTTGCTCAACCTTTGATACGGCAGCATCGTTCACTAAAGGACCGACACCGATGCCATCTTCCATTCCATTGCCAGTCTGTAGCTTGCTGACTCGACCGCAAAGGGTTTCTTCGAATTCGGAACGCAGCGAGTTGGGCACATAAAGACGGTTTGGACTGATACACGCTTGGCCGGCGTTCAAGAACTTAAGAGCAGCTGCTCCCTTAGCTGCATGCACCGGGTCGGCGTCAGGAAAGACTATGAACGGTGCGTGTCCACCGAGCTCAACCGAAATTCGCTGCAGATTGGCCGCTGATTTAGCTGCGAGAGTTCGTCCAACCGCAGTGCTGCCAGTAAAGGTTAGTTTCGCAACCCTCGGATCTCCGGTGAAGACGTCTCCTATTGGCACCGGATCGACAGCCGTAACTAAATTGATGACGCCTTCAGGAAACCCAGCGTCGATGAATACTTCATAGGTTGCTTTCGCACAAAGAGGTGTCGCTTCAGCTGGTTTCAGAACCAAGGTGCAGCCAGCAGCTAACGCTGGACCCATCTTTCTAGTGAGCATAGAAATCGGGTAATTCCATGGGGTTACGGCAGCTACAACTCCTACGGGAGCTTTCACTGAAAGGAACCGCTGATCCGCGCGTTGAGAAGGTAGCCATTCGCCAGTCACTCGTTTGGCTTCTTCAGCGAACCAAATTAAAAAATCCGCTGCGTACTTAACTTCCGCCCGAGACGCCTTCAACGGCTTCCCTTGCTCCGACGTCATGAGCTGGGCTAATGCTTCGCTCCGTTCCGTCATCAGTTCCCATGCCCGATACAGGAGCCTCGAACGTTCATAGGCCGTCGTGCTCGACCAAGCAGGAAAGGCTCGGCTCGCGGCGTCTATGGCTGCCGTTGCATCACTCGCATCACCTGCCGGAACCGTGCCAAGTACTTCACCGGTGGCAGGGTTTGTGACATCGAAGGTTTCGCCAGATCGTGCCTCAACCCACGCTCCATCGATAAACATGTTGACCTCCGCTACTTTCGACTAGTTCAGTGTTTCTTTTCGCAGCCTAGAAGATCTTCTACCTTGGGCCGATTTGCTCAAGAAACCGATTATTTTCCTCAGGTGTGCCGATAGTAACTCGCACGCCCTCGTCCTCAAATGGGCGCGTAACTATGCCTTGACCTTCAAGTCGCTGAAAAAGTGGACCAGCTTCTTTCTCGACCGGAAGCCAAAGAAAATTTGCCTGACTTGGAGTGACGGGCCAACCCAAGTTAAGGAGTGCTTCCGTAACGCGAGTTCGTTCGTTAATGACTTCGACTACACGCTCTTCGAGTTCTTTCTCAGCAGCTACTTCAAGGGATGCCAGCACTGCAGCCTGAGCTAATCCGTTGACGAGAAACGGGAGCGCTACCTTGTCGATGGATCCGATTACGTCAGAATGGCCGAGCGCGTACCCGACACGAAGATTCGCGAGGCCGTACGCCTTTGAGAAGGTTCTGAAGACTACGGCGTTATGGTGCCGAGGCAAGATATCGGTGACGGGATTGCGTACCGATTCATCAGTTACGAACTCGAGATATGCCTCATCGATTATGACCACAACATCATCGCTCAGCGCGTCCAGTAATTTGTTGAGGTCGTGCGTGCTGCAGACTGTGCCAGTTGGGTTATTTGGAGTTGACAGAATTACAAGCTTTGTGCGTTCAGTAACCGCTGCTTCAACAGCTTCTAGATCGAATGCCTGGTCTTTGAGGGGGACTGTGACTGCACGTGCTTCTGCAATAGCGCTAAATACGGGGTGGACTTCAAACGAACGCCACGGGTACACAACCTCATCACCCGCGCCAACGTATGCGGTGAAGGCTTGTTGTAACAATCCCACCGAACCACAACCAACAGTTACTTGATCCTGGCCGACGCCTTGCTTCTCCGATATCGCCGCCCGCAACGCCTGGCCTCGATGATCCGGATAACGATTCAAGAGATTGGCTCCATCGGCGACAGCTGCCAATACCGACGGCAGAGGGCCATGGGAACTCTCGTTTGAAGCAAGCTTGATCGCTTCGCTTAGTTGGTGATCAGCTGCAGCTTGCGCCGCTGATTTTCCTGGTTTGTACTGCGGGAGGCTGTCCACTACCGCACGAGGTCGTCCACTCACCAGCGCTCCTCCTGAATCGATCCGTGACAGCCTAGGCGCTTATTTGGTTAAGGCTTCAAGAAGTTGTAGATGGGGTTCTGCACCGCCTGCCGGATTCAACGGAATGATCACCATCTCTGTCGCTCCAACATTGCGATGTTCGCTCAGGCGGAGCGAAATAGTCTCAGAGTCACCCCAAGCCACTAACGCATCTATCAACCGGTCACTTCCGCCGTCTGTGAAGTCATCCTCAGTGAATCCGAGTTTGCGCCAAGCTCGATGGTAATAATCAAGACCGACGTAAAAAGCAAGCGCCCGTCGAGCTAAGCGTCGAGCTTCGGCCGGGTCCTCAGTTAATAGGCACATTTGTGTCACATTCAGCGCTACGTCGGCACCGATTCGCTTCCGCGTTTCCGCAGTGTGGGTTGGGGTTTGCAAGAATGTGCTGACTCCATCAACTAAATCACCGACAGCGGTGAGCATCTTGGGCCCATGCGCGGCAACATGGATTTCCAGCTCGTAATCGCCCGGAATCGACAGCTCGGCCGAACGGACTGCCTTGACATATCCTCGTAGCTTTTCTACAGGCGGCTCCCAATCATGGCCGCGGGCTTGCGCTAATCCAGAGTTAGAAACTCCGAGACCTAAAACGAACCTACCGGAGGAAAATTCTGACAAGGTCCGGGCGCCTGCTGCCGCAGCAGTTGCGTCGCGCGCGTATACGTTCGCTATTCCTGTGCCGACGCGAAGATGCGTTGTTGAGGACAATAGATGTGCTGCTGTGGCAAATGGTTCCCGACCAAACAACTCGGGCAACCACAACGTATCGATACCTATTGATTCAATCTGTTTCCCAAAATCTTTGAGCGAGTCACCGGACATCCGGTCGGTGTTGAACATCATTCCCGTTGAAGATTGTTCCCGGCCCACTGGAGTACCTGCTTTACCTCGGAAGCTTTTTCAGTTCACTATCGAGAATATCTGCATACTGCTAAAACCTACGGCAAGTTCATTGGCTTCAATGACTGCCCAGAAGCGGTGGACTACAACATCATTCTCATACGTTCAATTTTTTAGGGAGCAACCATGCTAAACCGACCCATCGAACCAGCCTGGTTCATTGCTGTTGGGGTTGCCGTTTCATGGCTTGGCATCCTCATGAAGAGCATCCCTGTAATTTTCACTGGCTTCGGAATGTTCATCGGGTTCTCGCTTTCTACCGCGTTGAATGTGTTAAACGAATCCAGATTTGGTCCACCTCATACCTGGGGCGACGACGACGAGCCACCGCAACAGTCGACATAAGGATTGGATAGCTCGCCCTCCATCTTTAATCCGAGTTGGGCGCCCTACCTACTAGGTTCTTCTCATGCCTATCTTGAAACCCTTCTCCCGAACATCGATCCGTAAGGCTTTGTGATGCGTTTCGGAGCCTTTCTTGCCCCACACCACCCCATAGGCGAAAATCCGATGCTTCAATTTCGCCGGGACTTAGATCTGGTGGTTCAACTTGAACAATTGGGATTTGATGAATTTTGGTGCGGTGAGCACCATTCGTCCGGCTGGGAGATGATTGCAAGTCCTGAAATGTTCTTGGCTGCCGCAGGAGAGCGCACCTCTCGCATCAAACTAGGCACGGGAGTTATTTCACTGCCCTATCACCATCCATTCAATGTCGCCCAGCGCATCGTTCAACTAGACCACATGACTGCAGGGCGAGTTATTTTCGGCACAGGGCCTGGTGCTTTACCCTCAGATGCTCATACGTTCGACATTGATCCAATGCTGCTTCGTGATCGCCAAGACGAAGCTCTCGGAGTGATCTTGCGTCTTCTTCGTGGCGAACCTCGATTCTCATATGAGACTGACTGGTTCACGATGAAAGATACTCAGCTGCAATTACTCCCAGTGCAAGAGCAAATTCCTGCGGCCACCGCATCAATGGTTTCCCCTTCCGGCATGACTTTGGCAGGCAAGTACGGCATTGGAGTTATTTCCATCGGTTCAATGGCATCAGAAGGCATTACTGCGCTCGGCACCCAATGGGGTTTCGCTGAAGACGCAGCGCTCGAATCAGGATCGACAGTTGACCGAGCAGACTGGCGAGTGCTTCTGAACTGGCATTTAGCTGAAACTAAAGAGCTTGCTCGAAGTCAAGCTCGCGAGGGCCTTCAACGCTGGCATAACGAATACATCGTTGGAACCCTCCAACGACCGGGGACTGTCGCCTATGACGATCCCGATGAAGCCTTAGAAGCAGTAAGTGGTGGTGCTGCTAAAGGTGTAGTGCAATCGGCCGTAGTGGGAACGCCCGACGATTTAGTCGATTTCATTCACAAGATGCACGAGATCACAGGCGGTTTCGGAACAGCAATAGGATTCGTCCACGACTGGGCTACTCCCCGAGACACATCAAATAGTTGGGACCTGGTCGCTCGTTACGTCATTCCGGAAATAAACGGCTACACAAAGAAACTACGGGAATCTCAGCAGTTCGTATCCAACGAGCGGACGGCCTTCAACCGAGCTGGTGAAGCGATTCTCGACAAAATCATGTCAAATGAAAAGGCAGCCGACGCTCTTAAGATCACAGCGAGTCAAGGAAAGACCAACGCCGCAGAAAATTAAGCGCCGATTGCTCCGACGAGCCATGCTGTAGCGATGCCTCAGCCTCCGCTCCACGGCCTTCGTGTTATCGAAACCGCAACAGGAATATCAGGCCCCTATGCAGGCCGGCTGTTAGCAAGCCTCGGGGCCCGTGTCATCAAGATAGAGCCCCCGGATGGCGACCCTGCTCGAATCCAACAAGTCGACGACACACCTTTGCGTGAAGGTGAACTGAGTCCGCTTTACATTCACTTAAACGCAGGGAAGTTAAACGTACAAGCAGACGATATTGAGCCTTCATGGGCCGACGTCGTGATCGCCGGGGACGTACTTGCTGATCTGGAGAACACGAAATGGGATCCGGCTCGCCTCCGTTCTCACGACACACGCCTGGTCACCACAACAGCTTGGGGCGCTGACGCACAAGATCCGGGCTGCATAGCCGACGAGCTATTAGTACAAACGGCCACTGGTTTTCTCGGATTCAACGGCGACCAAGACCTGCCCCCTCTGAGGCTCCCTGGCTGGCAAAGTCAGTATGCCGCCGGTGGACTGGCTTCCGCCATGGTGCAATTAATCGGCCGGACTGACGCTTCCCATATTGATGTTTCGTGGTTAGGAGCCCTGCTAACTGCGACAGAACTCTGTTACGGAGACGCGCTTCACTGCCAACGGGTTCGACCAAAAGTCGGAGCACACCCACCGACGGCGTTTCCTTCCGGCGCCATCAAATGCAAGGACGGCCATTTTGCACCCGGCTCAATCCGGCCTATCGACTGGGAGATGCAGTGTCTCTTCTATGGCTTACCCGAGTGGATAGATGACCCTGAACTTCGCAACAGACTTAAGAGGCGTCACCATATCCCAATGATTTGGGACCACATTGAGCCTTGGTATCTCGAAAGAGAAAAGCGAGAAATTTTCGAACTCGCGCTTAGTTCTCCTTGGGCGGCGGGGATGGTTATGACTCCGCTAGACACTCTTTCGGATCCTCACTTGTCGGCTCGTGGATACCTGGGAGCAATCGACACACAAAGCGGAGCGGCCACAGGCCCGATACGTCCGTTCATAGCTCCGGGTCTCCCTGTGCCCGACCAACGGGTGCGGGTTCAGGCATCAGACCCAGCTCCGGTAGAAGAGCCGCGTACCCCATTGAACCTTCGGCCTTTTTCGGACCTTCGTCTAATCGAAATGACCATCTCTTGGGCCGGTCCATATGTCGGCAATATTCTCGCGCCGCTTGGCATCGAGGTCATAAAAATCGAATCAACCGCGCCATTTGATGGTTTCAGAACGCAAAGGCCGTACGACCACGGAATGCGTCCGGGACAAGAAGACCTTGTAAACGACAACCGATTTTACGAAGCAGGTGGGCTATTTAACGCTGTCAACAAAGGGAAGAAGGATTGCGTCATTAATATCGCCACCGAAGAAGGCCGCGAAGCGTTTCTTTCTTTAGTCGCGAATTCTGATGGCCTTGTCGCAAACTTCTCCGCTCATGTTTTGCCGCAACTCGGCTTAGATTTCGCCACGCTTCAAAAAATTAACCCTCGGTTCGTCGTTGTCCGTATGCCGGCATTTGGTGTTGACGGCCCCTACAGCGACGGAGTGGGCTACGGATCGATAATTGAAGCCATGGGCGGAATCGCTCATCGTCAAGGCTACGAACACGAAGAAGCTCGAGTATCAAATATCTATTTCCCGGACCCAACCGCTGGTATTCATGCCGCAAACGCGTTTCTAGCTGGAGTTTTCCACGCAGACCAAACCGGTCGGGGTCTCGAAATCGACTTAAGTCAGCAAGAGGCAATGTGGCAGCATTCAGGCGAAGCGATAGTGCTCGCATCGCTCGAGGGTCGCAATATAGGTCGACTCGGAAATCGCGAACCCGGTGAAGGTCTCGCAACTTTCGTTCCTACCAAAGATCAATGGGTGGCAGTCGTCGCCTCTAAACAGAATCAAGATCTAGGATTAATTTCACAACTAATTAGTCAAGCGAAAGGCTTCACCGCCGAAGAGCTCTTACACAAAATAGTGACCGCTGGCGCCAAAGCACAAATATGTTGGGATCCTTGGACTGCGCCAGGGCAGCTTCCCCTTTCCGATCTGTTGGACGTGGTCGACCACCCCGTAACAGGACCAATGCGACATCTCGGATCGCCTTTCACCGTTGACGGAAAACGACCTCGACCCACCGGCCACGCCCCACTATTTGATCAGGACACCGACGTTGTACTTGCCGAAGTCGGGAACCTCAACCAAGACACCATTCGCCAATTGAGGGCCGATGGTTTCATAGGTGGCACCCTGCCTCCGCCAGCCGAACTTGGGTTCGTGTACGACTGACACCACAATCGGGCCCTTGGCTGGCACACTTGATCTTTCGTGCTTTCCCCTCCCCGATGATTCGATATCCATGACTGCTTCTGAACCTGGTGAGACGCGCGCCGATCTCCGTAACGTCGCAATCATCGCTCATGTCGACCACGGAAAAACAACGCTTGTTGATGCAATGCTTTGGCAATCAGGTGCCTTCCGCGACAACGAGGAAGTACAAGAACGTGTGCTTGACTCGATGGACCTCGAACGAGAAAAGGGCATCACGATCTTGGCCAAAAACACTGCTGTGCGGTGGCGCGACCAGGCAGATCATGAAATCAAAATCAACATCATCGATACCCCCGGCCATGCCGATTTCGGAGGGGAGGTAGAGCGGGCCCTCACTATGGTCGACGGAGTCGTCCTCTTAGTTGACGCCTCCGAAGGGCCCCTCCCACAAACTCGATTTGTCTTGCGTAAAGCCCTTGCGCTGGATCTCCCAGTGGTACTGGTCATCAACAAGATAGATCGACCCGACGGCCGAATTTCAGAAGTCATTGATGAGACTTACGAACTATTTTTGGACCTTGATGCTAAGGACCACCAGATCGATTTCCCCATCGTTTATACCGACGCTCGGAAAGGTACCGCTACAAAAAGCCTTGAATCCCCGGGACAAAATCTCGAAGCACTTTTCGAAGTCCTTGTCGACTCGGTCCCCTCCCCTACCTACATCTCGGACCACCCGCTGCAAGCTTGGGTAACGACTCTCGACGCGAACCCCTACGTAGGCCGGATAGCTATCTGTCGGGTGGTGCACGGAACTCTACGACGAGGTGAGGAAGTGGCCTGGTGTCGGGTCGATGGCTCAATTGAAAGAACACGAGTTACAGAGTTGTACACAACCGAAGGGCTCCAACGAGTTGACGTCGACGAAGTCGGGCCGGGCGAGATCGCTGCAGTCGCTGGGATCCCAGAAATAACCATCGGAGAGACCCTGAGTGACCCACTCTCTCCCACACCACTTCCAGTCATCACTGTTGATGAACCGAGTCTGTCAATGACGATCGGGATCAACACATCACCCCTCGCAGGTACCGAAGGGAAAAAAATGACTGCCCGACTCATCAAGAATCGTCTCGAAAATGAACTCATCGGGAATGTCTCGCTGCGACTACACGACACGGACCGGCCAGATGCCTGGGAAATTCAAGGGCGAGGAGAACTTCAGCTGGCAGTTCTGGTCGAAATTATGCGCCGTGAAGGTTTCGAACTAACAGTAGGTAAACCTCAGGTCCTCACCAAAATTGTTGATGGGGCGTTACACGAACCCGCTGAACGTGTGACCATCGATATTCCAGAAGATCACGTTGGAGCGGTTACCCAGCTGTTGGGTGAACGTCGCGGTCGCCTCGAACAAATGGCTAACCACGGAACAGGTTGGGTTCGCCTTGACTATCTAATTCCGGCCCGTGGCCTAATAGGGTTCCGAACCGAATTCCTAACCGAAACACGAGGCACCGGCCTCTTGCATCATGTGTTCGATAGTTACGTTCCGTGGAGTGGCGACATTCGTTCACGCCACACAGGGTCAATAGTTGCGGATCGTTTAGGGCAGGTAAGCGGCTACGCAGCTTCAGCTATTCAAGAAAGGGGGGCATTATTCGTAGGCCCAAGTGTTTCGGTGTACCAGGGCATGGTGATCGGGGAAAACCCCCGACCAGACGATCTTGATGTAAACATCTGCAAAGAAAAGAAACAGACGAATATTCGCGCTGCCGCCGCCGACGACGCTGTGCGATTAAGCCCCCCGAGGATTCTGTCCCTGGAACACGCTTTAGAGTTCATAGCTGACGACGAATGTGTCGAAGTCACCCCAGAGAGCATCCGAATCAGAAAAGTCGAATTGGATCCCGGCATCCGGCTCCGAACCAAAAAACGGAACCGGGCTTAAGAGAACTACTTCGCAGCAGTAAGTTAGCTAAATGGACATAAGCCCTTACCAAATTTCAGTTTCAGATGAAGTTCTCGACGATCTTCACGATCGCCTAGCTAAAACTCGTTGGCCAGAGAAAGAGCTTGTAGAGGACTGGTCACAGGGAATTCCGCTGAGTTACGTGCAAGAGATGTGTGACTATTGGCTGCATAGCTATGACTGGCGTCGACGAGAAGCGGATCTCAATCGATTCAATCAATTCACTACGCCCATAGAAGGTTGTGACATTCATTTCGTTCACCAACAGTCACCGCATTCGGATGCTGTGCCCCTCCTCCTATCTCATGGCTGGCCCGGGTCTTTTGTCGAATTTCACAAAGTTATCGAACCACTAACAAACCCCACAGATCATGGTGGTAAAGCCGAAGACGCCTTTCATGTTGTTTGCCCGTCACTGCCGGGCTATGGCTTTAGCGGAAAGCCTCCTACCTCAGGTTGGGGCGTGGAGAAAATGGCTGACGTGTTCACCGAACTTATGGTCGGGCTGGGATATCAGACATTTGGTGCTCAGGGTGGCGACTGGGGCTCAGCAATCACCACTGCAATTGGTGGACGTCACCCCGCCAACTGCCTTGGAATTCATCTCAACATGGTGATGCGAGGAAAGCGCCCCAAGGACCGAGAACCCAATGACGAAGAACAAGCTGCGCTCAAAGCGGCTGCCCACTACAGGAATTGGGATTCGGGCTACTCAACTCAACAAGGAACCCGACCACAAACAGTCGGATACGGTTTGACTGATTCTCCGGTCGGACAACTCGCTTGGATTCTCGAAAAATTTTGGGCATGGACCGACAATCAGGGTCACCCCGAAGACGCTCTGTCTCGAGACGAAATGCTCGACAACATCATGCTGTACTGGGTCAGTAGCTCAGCGACTTCTTCGGCACGGCTCTACTGGGAAAGCTTCGCATCAGCCGGCAACCGACCACCACCTCCAGCTCAAGTCGACGTACCAACTGGGGTCGCTTGCTTTCCTCGAGAAATTATCCCACCAGTGAGGGCTTGGAGTGAGGGGACTTATACCAACATTCAACAATGGACCAAAATGCCTAAGGGAGGTCATTTCGCTGCCTTTGAACAACCCGAACTATTCGTCGAGGACGTGCGGTCCTTCTTTTCCCGGATTCGTTGAGGGCTAGATGCTTCGTGGATTAAACATGGATCGCCAGCTCTTGGTATCGAGTTTGATCGATTACGCGGGACGAAATCACTCCGCTACTGAGGTCGTTGCCACTGATTCCAGTGGCCGCGTTCATCGAACTAACTGGACCCAGGTTCATCGTCGCGCGCGACAAGTCGCAGGGGCTTTAAAAGCCGAAGGGATTGAGCAGGGTGACAGAGTTGCCACCATTGCCTGGAATGACCACCGGCACCTAGAGGTTTATTACGGAATAACAGGCATCGGGTCGGTTTTGCATACAGTGAACCCTCGCCTTCGTGAACAGCAGATCGCCTGGATCGTCAACCACGCAGAAGACCAGATAGTTTTCGTCGATCCAGATTTCTTACCAATAGCAGAAAAAATTGCTTCGGAGACAGCTTCAGTTCGCTGCTGGGTTGTCCTAACGGACGAACTACCGACAACTTCTCTCGAAAACGCTGTCGCCTACGAAGAATGGATCGAAGAAAGCTCACCAATTGAAACATGGCCGATGCTGGACGAATGGAGCGCCGCTACTCTCTGCTACACATCTGGGACAACCGGTGATCCAAAGGGCGTCATGCAAAGCCACCGGTCCATAGTTCTGCAAACTTGGGCGACCTGCACTGGAGATGGACACGACGTAAATTCGAGCCAGTCAATACTTCTTGCCGTCCCAATGTTTCATGTGAATGGCTGGGCAATTCCATTTGCCGCAGCGATGGCGGGGGCCAAATTAGTTTTACCCGGGCCTGATATGTCCGCTGAAGCGATAGTGAAACAAATCCAAAACGAAACAGTTACTTTCTCTGCTGGCGTTCCAACGATCTGGCTGTCTGTCGTCCAACATTTGCAAGAAAGTGGAACAGACGTACCGTCACTGAATCGCCTGGCAGTAGGAGGCGCAGCTGCTCCTCGTTCGTTGATGGACACCTTGGAAGATGAGTACGGAGTCTTCGTCTCCCATGTCTGGGGTATGACGGAAATGACCCAAGGGTCGGCTGGCAGATTTACTCACAGAGTTGAGGGGCTGAATCGGGATGAGAAAAGAGTCCGTCAAGCGATGGCAGGTCGTGAAATATATGGCGTTGAACTTCGTCTCGTCGACGAGAACGGCGATGACGTTCAACGCGACGGCACAACTCCAGGCGAGCTGCTGGCTCGTGGGCCCTGGGTAGCAGGCTCTTACTTCGAATTAGACGATGACTCCACCCACATACCTGCATCAAACGGGGTTTGGTTGAGAACCGGAGATGTAGCGACGATGGATACTGAAGGCTATATATCAATTGTCGACCGGGCTAAAGATGTCATCAAGAGCGGCGGAGAATGGATCAGCTCTATCGAACTTGAAAACGCTGCCGTAGGAGCACCGGGCGTCATTGAGGCCGCAGCGGTCGGCATGCCCCACGATCGATGGGGTGAACGACCACTGTTACTAGTTGTCCTCGAGCCAGGAAAAGAGCTTGACCCAAACGAGGTTCTCGAGTCTGTGAAGCCACATGTGGCGTCATGGTGGTTACCTAACGACGTGGTAGCAATCGACGAGATCCCTCATACAGGGACAGGAAAAATTGATAAGAAGGCCCTCAGAGAACAATTCAAAGATTTTCAGTGGCCAAAGTAATGCTTATCTAAACGTCACTATTTGTCTTCTCTGCTACCCCGACAACACCAATTTCGACGATCGATGTTCTAAACTACTTAATTGGCCGTGGCGCTATCTGTCGACATCTCGTCGGCTCCCCCTTAGCGGTTATTAATTCGGCCTCTGCGTGACTTAGTTTCGCTTTAACTGGCAATAGGAGTAAACATGGCAGGAAGCCGCACAACTTTCGAAAAACTCCAACGCGATAGAGCTAAGAAAGCCAAAGCAGACGCTAAACGCGCCAAAAGAATGGGCAAAACCCCCGAAAGCGGACCACTCGTATATGAAGAGGCCGCGCCAATCATCGATGATGACGCAGCCCAGCTGGATGGCAATCTGGATCAAGAAATCTCAGCTGCTGACCTTCTCCGCCTTGTGGAAGAACTCCAAGCAAAATTTGATGAGGATGAGATTGACTTCGACGAGTACGAAGAACGGAAGATTGAACTCCTTGCGCGTCTGCCTATGGAGTAAGTCGATGCTCAGCTTTTTCGGTGGGCCGAAACTGCGTACGAACCGCCGGTAAAGGGCTCCCTTTGCCAAGTGCTCCATCGACCCGCAGGTGATAGGCCCAGCCGCTTCATGAGAGCGTCATAGTCCTCGAGGCCAATACCACCGGTATTTAGTGAGAACCCAGCCACCACAAGCCCACCTGCGCATAGGTGGCGGGCTACTTGATTGATAACTAACTCTTCAGATCCAGAAAGCACGAAGATCATCACATTGCCTGCCAGAATTGCGATATCAAAGGTCCGGCCTAAGTTGAAGTCTTTTAGGTCAGCCTCGACCCAGTCCAAAGTTGGAGCCTTCTCGGACGCCGCCGCCAACATCTCACGATCAAGGTCGACACCAACGCAATCGATACCACGTCGGACCAACTCAATCGCCACTCGCCCAGTGCCGCAGCCTGCGTCAAGCACAGAGGCAGGCTTCAATCCTGAGATGAAGTCAGCCTCTCCATGAATGTTTTGCCCAGAGTCGGCTAAACCTTGCCAGCGCTCGTCATAGGCGGAGCCCCGGGGAACATTTCTTTGTTGACTCCATTTACTTTCAGACAAGAATGTGCCTATTTGTCCTGCCAGTTAGGGTCGCGCTTTTCAGCGAAAGCGGTTGCCCCCTCGAAAGCATCTTGTGAAGCGAAGACTTCCTCTAAAGCAGGTCGTTGAAAGCCCCAAAACTCATCTTCGGAGACACCGAGAACATCTTTAATGAGTTGCTTTGATGCCCTAACTCCCATAGGTGCATTCTTCGAAATTCTTTCTGCGAGCTCCAGGGCAGCTGACAAAGTTTCGCCCTTAGCAACTACCCGATTTACCATTCCGTGTTGGTGTGCCACTTCAGCAGAAATCGGATCTGCGGTAAGAGCCATCTCCATAGCCAAGCTGTATGGCAATTGGCGAGGCAATCGCAATAGCGCTCCGGCACCGGCGAATAGCCCTACGCCAGCTTCGGGGATACCTAGCTTCGCTCCTTCCGAGGCCACGATAAGGTCGCAGGAAAGAGCAACTTCAAGGCCTCCCGCCAAGGCGAATCCTTCTACCGCAGCAATCAGCGGCTTTGCACAGCTTTTTTCTGTGATGCCTGCGAAACCTCGATCCCCGACGTTGGGCATCGCGTCAATACCGCCGTCAGCAAATTGTTTCAAATCCATTCCAGCACTGAATCCTCTGCCGGCACCGGTCAGAACGCCAACTCGGACTTCCTCGTCGTTGTCCATAGCTTCTAGGGCTTCACCTAGAGCGGTTGCTAACGCAGTGTTAAAAGCATTCATATCTTCGGGGCGATTCAAAGTGAGAATCTGGATGTGACCACGCTTCTCAGTTATGACAAGTTCTTCAGACACGACATCTCCTCCGTAGTTGGCTGTTGGTGGTGACGCTACAACTGAATGATGCTTAAGATCACGTCGCTTAGTGTTTAACCAAAGAAAAGCGTGCTTGAGGGAGAGCTACCCTGAAAGGGTCCTTAGGAGGCAGCGTGAGCGCCATCGGCGATCTATTAACTCAGTTGGAGTCAGCAGACCCAGATAGCGCTCCCTTTTTCGTGCGCCAATTACTGCAAGAAGAAGGACTCGCAGAGCTCCACGGCGCGGAGGCTCTGAGAGCAGCGAGGGCTCTATCTATCTTCGCCGGACCGCAACAACTACCCATAGCCGGTGAGCTTGCAGGAAGAGCTCACACTGCTGATGTTCCTGGAGCTGGGTCTTTGTTTGCTGAATGTGCAGACAAAGTGGCGCTTATGAGTGGGCGCCCCCAAAGGTTCGGGACCGTGGTCCTTGAACATCAGGGTGATCTGGTCATGGCCCCACTTGACGGAGTTGCTGATGACGAAATGCGTAAATCGTTCGGCTTACCTTCTTTAGATGAGATGCGCCGGACCGTCACCGGGCAGAACAAGTTGCGAGCCCGGGAACGCTACGAAACCGAAGGACTACCGGCGGGTCAGCGATTTTGTCGAATCTGGTCTGAACCCAGCGCAGAGGAAGTCCGTCAAGGTCTAGAACAGTTCCCGAACGGAGCTTGGTCCGATGGCAACGATCTGACTCTCGCGTGTCGGTCAGATGCTGCAGGAATCATCCCTGGACCAGTCTTTGAGCTTCCAATGTGGAACGTTGAAGATGGATCTGGCGCTCAAACAGACCTTTGGTGCGTTCAAATTCGTGTTGATCGGCTCGATGAGGCAGTTTTCGGATATGGGTTTTGGAGCCTCGACAATAACGGAATGCCAATTGGCGGGAGAGGTCCGGTAGACAACCGCTATAGGGGAGAACTCGCTCCCAAGCAGATGCCAAGCAATGAAGATGACGCCTTGGACGGCTTACTTTCTACACACGAGTTCACAAGCACAGCGCTCCGTGAAAATAGACGAATAAAGGTTTACCTTCCTCCTGGCCACCAGCTGCATTCTCAACTTCCTGTCGTCTATTCAACCGATGGCAACATGATTGAGCCGTACATCCGTCGTATTGATGCAGCTATTTCATCCGGGCTCATTCAGCCGTTGTTGATCGTTGCGCCCCATGCGGCACCGATGGACCACACTGGCAATGAGCGCGCACTTGAATACCTGCCTGGTTTTGATGATCAACGCTTTGATCGTCATCAGCGGTTCTTCGTTGACGAGATTTCACAATGGGCTGAAAACGAATTCTCTGCGTCGACTGATCGAGAGTTTCGCGCGATCTTCGGATGTTCTGATGGCGCAGGACACGCTTTAGCAACTGGATCAATGCATCGAAACCGATACGGCCATTGCATTGCCTACTCCACTGGTATGCCCCCTAGCGAACAAATGCATTGGGATCCGGAGGGCGCTCCTTTTGTTCATCTTTGTGCTGGCACTTTGGAGCAAGGTTTCCATCAGGCGACCGAAGCCTGGGCTGCATGGCTCCACTTCCATTCCTCGCCTCATCATTTTACGGAGCGAGTCTGTGGGCACGATCTCATCCAATGGATAGAAGAATTTCCCCAAGCAATAGCTCGGGCTTGGGGATCACCTAATACGGAGAACTAAGAGCGAAGCAAGTATCGCTTGATCTTCCCTGTCGCAGTTTGTGGAAGCTCGTCAACTATTTCGACCCATCTGGGGTATTTGAACGGTGCTAAACGCTCTTTAACGTGTTCTTGCACCAAGCTCTCGAGATCAGCCGCCACCGATGACGCTTCGGGAACCACAAAAGCCTTAGGTTTGACGAGTCCCTCCTCATCGTCTGTTCCAACAACAGCTACTTGCGCTATTTCTTTGAGTTCGAGAATGCAAGACTCAACTTCAGTTGGACTGACCCAGATTCCTCCTACCTTCAACATGTCATCTGACCTTCCTAGACATGTGTAGGTGCCGTCCGGGTTGTGGACATACGTATCGCCTGTAGCTAGAAACGCGCCCGATAATGCTTGCCGCGTCTGGTCGGTTCGGTTCCAATACCCGACCATGACCGATTCTCCTTTTACGTAGAGCCTGCCGGCTTCTCCGTCCTGCACTTCTTCTCCACTCTCATCGCGAAGGGAGACCTCATACCCTTCCACGACGGTCCCGCTGGTTCCTGGCACGGAGCAACCCGGCCTATTGGATATAGCAATGTGGGCAAGTTCAGTTGTTCCGAGACCATCCAAAATTTCAACATTGAATCTTTCTTTGAATCGCTGATGTATGTCAGGTGGAAGCGGTTCACCCGCGGAAACAGCAATCCTCACCGATGCGAACGTGTTATCGGGTACATCCGAGCTCAACAATTGACCAAACGAAGTCGGAACCCCGAAAAAAATTGTTGGCCGGTGCAAAAGCACATGAGCCGAAATCTCTTCAGGTACCGGTCGACCTGGGTTCAGGACTGATTGGGCGCCAGTCCCCGCTGGAAAATATCCTGCATTTCCTAGTCCATATGCAAAGAACAGTTTGGCTACCGAGTAGACCACATCATTACTGCCCATCTCTAGTACTGCTTTCGCATACACGTCGGTACAAAACCCGAGGTCCACATGCCGGTGCATCGCCCCTTTGGGAAAACCGGTCGTACCAGATGTGTACAGCCAGAACGCGATGTCATCGTCGACAGCTGGAAACGGTTCTCCCAGATCTACTTCTCCAACTAGATCTGGGATTTCTTCATCCACCTGCATCCATTCAAGAAACGGCTGCTCAACAGCAGCTTCGTTCATCGCGGCGCTGAAAACAGGAGAGTACGTCACTCCAACAGCACGTGAGTCTTCTATAAGGAACTTGTAATCCTTTGCTGTGAGCATCGTCGAAACTGGGACGGGTACAGCGCCTATCCACATCGCGCCCCAAAACCATGCCAGAAATGCTTTGGTGTCAGCGCAGCACATTAAAACTCTTTGTTCTGCGACCACACCCTGCTTCGAAAGCAGCCGCGCTACAGCTTGCGCCTCTTCCAACAACTCATGTCGAGTTGTCGTTGCCCCAGTTGGAGCATCCGTTAGCGCAACCGCATCCGGCGCAATGGCCGCCGGATCAATAAGGAACCTGTGTAACGCATTACTGGTCAAGAAAATTCCCTTCTGCTAGCCATGAGTTACAGCCTCTCACGTGTTTAGAGTGTGGGACGAAAATGCGAAAGGCATATCAAGAGTTGACCGCGATATCCAGAAAAGCCACTTCCTTAGGTTGACAACGTGACCACTTTTGATATCACGCCTGACAAATTTCGACATTGGGTCTTCTCACTCGACGGCGAAATAGCAACCTTGACGCTTACTGTCGACCCGGCGGCCGCAATATTTGGCACATATGAATTGAAGCTAAACAGCTACGACATAGGTGTCGACATCGAGCTAGCAAATGCCATCCGCCACATCCGTCTTACTCACCCGAATGTGAAATGTGTCGTAATTACGAGTGGCCTGGAAGGGACGTTTTGTGCTGGTGCGAATATTCGAATGCTGGCAGCCGCCGACCATTCCCACAAAGTCAATTTCTGTAAATACACCAATGAAACAAGATTGGAGATCGAAGAAACTAGCGCCTTAAGTGGGATCAAGTTCCTAGCTGCCATCAATGGAGCCTGCTCAGGTGGAGGGTATGAGTTAGCGCTCGCTTGTGACCATATTCTTCTAGTCGATGATAAAAGCACTTCCGTTTCCTTGCCAGAAGTTCCGCTACTAGGAGTTCTTCCCGGAACTGGCGGCCTGACTCGCCTCACAGACAAAAGACACATCCGACGGGATAGGGCTGACATTTTTGCATCGAAGGCAGAGGGCATATCCGGCGAAGAAGCGTTGAACTGGGGCTTAGTCGATGAACTCGCCACTCCTACAAATTTCGACGAAACCGTCGCCCACCGAGCAAGTGAACTTGCAGCCTCTACCGT
>SGYJ01000040.1 GCA_004214275.1 Acidimicrobiales bacterium
TTTTTGTTCCAGCGTCCAGGGAGCGTGGTCGGTAGCGACCGTACTCACCGCACCGTCAACGATGCCTGCCCAGAGGGCATCTCGGTCATGTTCTTGTCTTAAAGGTGGGGCGCCGGCGTATTTAGCTCCGTCGGGTTCGTCGAAACGGGCCCGTTCAAGATGGAGGTAAATCGGCCGTGTTTCCACATACAGCGGTAAACCACGAGCTCGCCCTGACCGACAGACATCGAGTGCTGCTTGGCTTGACAGGTGAACGACATATGTGGCGGCGCCGCTGATTTCACAAAACCCCACCGCGCGTTCTGTAGCTATGCGTTCGGCCACAACCGGCCGGGTTTCTGGGTAATGGCGGTGCGAGGTTAAGCCAGCTTCGCGAACAAGTTCACCGCAACAACCCATCAACGCTGCATCTTCACAGTGCAGCAGCACGACAGATCCTGCTTGAGCGGCGACGCGCATTGCTCGCAGAAAGTCATCAACATTGCGATCGAACCGTTTGAAGGACAAGAAAATCTTGACACTGGGATGCCCGGCCATCGCTAGCTCAGGTATCTCTTCGAGGGCTTCTGGGTCAGGGTCCAAAAGCACTGGGTGATGAAAAAAATCGGTAAGTGAGCTGTTGAGGCCGTCTTCAACGTCTCGTTTAAGTCCTTCGCTCATCTGTTCACCCTTGCGGGGGAAGGACATGTTCCCAACCGTGGTAACGCCTCCAGCTAACGCGGCGCGAGTACCAATTTCAAAATTGTCGGCCCAGCTATCTAAACCTGGTCCAGTTCTTGGAGGGGTCAAATGAACGTGAGGGTCAACACCTCCGGGCAATACAAACATGCCTTCAGCATCTATTTCTTGTTTGGCGGACATGGTGCCGCCTAGCTGAACTATCTGACCGCCGTCAACGCCGACGTCTAATACTGCTCCGCCGCTAGCAGTTGCGACGGTCCCGTTCTTTATAACCAAATCCATAACAACCATTATCGTTCATTCATCGAGGACGAGTCTCAGCTTCGTCGCGACGTGAACCCTCGTGACCGTAACTCACTATTCTGGCGCAATGTCAATACTGCAAGGAAGGGTGGCGCTAGTCACCGGCGCTCAACAAGGAATCGGTAGGGCAATCGCTGAAGCTGTTGGCCGTGAGGGTGCATCAGTTGTCGTTCAGTATCTCGACGATCAAGACACTGCCGAACACGTTGCTGAGACGATTAGATCATCGGGATCTGAGGCTCAAGTGGTGCAAGGCGACGTGGGTGTTCGGTCAGATTGTGCGAAGGCCTTTGAAGTTGGTAGCGCTTTGGGAGGCATAGATCTTCTGGTTAATAACGCTGGGATTTTCCCACGAGGTTCGTTTTTGGAGCTAACCGATGACGATTGGAATCACGTTCAGAACATAAATGTCGTTGGCGGATTCCGTTGCCTACAAATGATGGCGCGCGAACTCATTGAGAATGACAAGGTTGGGACGGCGGTGAACCTTTCCTCTGTTGCGTTCTTTCGGAACTCTGCTCGGGGAACTCACTATGCCGCAAGTAAAGGTGCCATCGTCGGTTTTACTCGGTCTGTTTCTACCGAGCTGGCGCCCCACGGCATCAGGGTGAACGCGATCGCTCCGGGGATCGTCGATACTGCTCAACCTCGCGACGGCATGACAGAAGAGCAGATCGCTGCGGCCAGTGCCCTTGTCCCTCTGGGAGCTATGGCTACACCTGAAGAAATAGCTGACGTAGCCGTCTTCTTAAGCTCGCAAGCGTCTCGCCACATCACTGGTCAAACGTTGCAGGTGAACGGCGGAACCAACTTCAGCTAGATATTTCTTTCCCAGTGGGTGATGTTCGAACCGTCGTTAAAGAACACTTGAAGCTATTCACGAGAAGGTTTCGAAGATAACAAAACGCTTCGTCTCAAGCGAAAGATAAGCGGCGACCCTTCTTGGTGAGCAATGATTATCGAGTGGATCGAAACAACGACCTGGCTGAAGAGTTGGAGCGCGTTAGCGCACGCGACTCGGTTGTTCGCGCGTGGACTGCACGTCATAGCGATGCCAACATCATCGAAGCTTTCAAGGTGGCTCCCGACGGGTTGTTGTCAGGTTGGACTGTCGGAGTGAAAGACGTCATCAACACCTTCGATCTACCGACAGAACGCGGTTCGCCCATCTACCGAGAGAACCAACCAGTCAGTGACGCAGCTTGTGTCGCGATGGCCCGTGAAGCTGGTGCCGTTGTAACCGGCAAAACAGTGACTACCGAATTCGCATTATTTACCCCGAACATCACGACGAACCCTTATGATCCAAGCCGCACTCCGGGGGGCAGTTCAAGTGGCTCAGCCGCTGCTGTCGCGGACAGGCAAGTTCGTGCAGCGTTTGGCACACAGACCGTCGGCTCAGTGATTCGGCCTGCCGCATTCTGCGGCGTCGTCGGTTTCAAGCCAACCCGTCGGCTGTTACCTCTGGCTGGTGTCGCTACGTTGGCGCATGCTTTTGACACCGTCGGGTGGTTCACCCGAGATGTCGCTGACTCGACGACAATGTTTCAAGCTATGACTGGAGCGGGAGCTTCACCTGCAAATTTAAATCGGAAGGTAGGTCGCTATTTGTCTCATCAGTGGGACGCTGCGGCACCTGAAACTGTGGAGGCCATTGACACTTCCTGCGCAGCTTTGGAGGCAGCAGGTGTGGAAGTTATTGATATAGATCCCCTGCCTGGCCTTGAACTCGTTTTCGATGCAGCCAACGCAATTCTTCATTATGAGATTGTCCGAGTGTTTGCTTGGGAACGAACTCACCATCTTGACCTCATCAGCGACCTTGTCCGCAAAATGTTTGTTAAGGCAACCAACATTGATCATGACGATTATTTGGCGGCTCAAACGGTTTTGGGTTCCGCTCGAATCGCCTATCAAGAGTTCATGGACGCCAATCACTTAGATGCCCTGTTAACTCCAAGCGCACCCGGTGAGGCTCCCCCGCTAAAGACCACTGGGGATTCGGTGTTTAACCGGGTTTGGACCTCTCTTGGGGTTCCAACGATCCATATACCACTGCGACAAGGACCGTCTGGTTTGCCTGTCGGTGTTCAACTCGTTGGTCAGTCGTGGTGTGATCAACGTCTCCTTGCTGCGGCTGCCTTGGCTGAACAGTCTTTCGGGATTGCGAGATGACTAATTCTGCTGCCCTGGCTGGTGTCAAAGTGCTTGATGTTTCAAGTGTTTTGTCGGGCCCGCTCTCTACGATGTTGTTGGCTGATCTCGGCGCCGATGTCATCAAGGTTGAGCCCCCATCCACACCGGACTTCACGAGGGGAACTGGGCAAGCACGCAACAAGATGACTGCGTACTTTTACAACACCAATCGAGGAAAGCGGGCTATAGCTGTTGACGGTCGACATCGTCTGGGTCGCAAGATTTTGCAACAACTCGCAGATCAATCTGACATTGTCGTCCAAAACATGCGTCCAGGTAAGGCTGCGGGGATTGGCCTTGATCCAGATCAATGCATGGAGCGAAATAAGTCACTTATTTACGCGTCGATTAGCGGCTACGGCGGTGATGGTCCTATGGCTGGGGAGCCGGTGTATGACTACGTGATTCAAGCCGTGACGGGAATGGTTGACGCGCAACGTGACCCGGTCACTGACGCACTCGACCTGACCCGGCACTTCCCGGCTGACAAGATCACTGCCCATGCTCTGGCGGAATCTATTCTCGCCGCGCTATTTGCTCGTGAACGTGACCCGCAACGTCGTGGGCAGCACGTTGAGGTGAGTATGCATGAAGCCAACCTTGCGTTCATGTGGCCTGATTCGATGATGCAGCACAGCATCACCCAAGACGTCGACGGTCCAAGCCTGTATCCAGCGGAGTATTACCGGGTCTATCCGACACGCAACGGCGCGATAGTCGTCATGCCTTTGATGACGCCTCCAGCTGGAATTTGTCACGCCATCGGGCGGCCTGATTTGGCTAATAACCCCCGGTTCGCTGAATTGGACAGCGAAAATCTTCATGAGTTTCAAGACATCGTGGCCGAACAGGTCAGCGAGTGGACCAACGAACAGGCTTTAGCGGCTTTTCGGGAACATGATGTTCCGGTCGGGCCGGTACTTCCTCGTGATGAACTTCACTTACATCCTCAAGCAGTCGCCAGGAATTCGGCTCCGGAACATCGCGACGCTCCGATGGGTCCAATTCGAAGCGCCAGACCTGCGTGGCGGATGAGCGGGACTCCTGAATTGGTCAATGAGGGAGCTCCTCTTTTCGGTGAACACACTGAAGTTGTGTTGACCGAACTCGGGTACAACGCTCAGGAAATCCTCGAACTACGCGCAGAAGGCGTAGTCGCGTAGTCGCGTAGTCGCGTTTGAGTCTCGCAGTGTGCGAAGCGACAAACGCTGTGCTCTAGTCTCGTAGCTATGGAGAGCACGCCAGATAACTCAAAAGCTGACACCCTGAACGACATTGGGGTCTTAAAAAGACGCGAGATTGAAGCCCGTATCGTGGCCCCCCTAATCGAGCGTTTCGCTGAAGAATTCGGGGAAGACCGAGTTGTGGAACTCGCTCGCGAAACCGTGGTGGATGTGGCGCGAGGTCAAGGCGCAGTCCTGGCTGACGCTATGGGAGGCAACGATTTAGCGAAGTTCGCTGATTCCATGGAGAACTGGACGAAGGGCGGAGCTTTAGAAATCGAAGTGCGAGAACAATCAGAAACAACCTTTGCATTTGATGTTGTTCGCTGCCAGTACGCAGAGATGTACCGCAGTCTGGATATCCCCGAGTTAGGGGCATTGTTGTCGTGTAATCGGGACGGAACCATGGTTGAGGGCTTCAACTCCGACATCAAGTTTGAGAGAAGTCAAACGATTATGGGTGGAGCGACCCATTGTGATTTCCGTTATTCGCTGGAGTCGAGTGAAGTCGCTGTAGAGATTGAAGACCAATAAATCCTTCCTTAAATCACTTCGTGCCACAATCGCTGTATGCGTGTGTCTCTTTTTTGTGTACTGCTTCTGGTTGCGACTTCCTGTGCTTCGAGTGACTCGGTGAGTTCACAAGAGTTTGACGAGTTGAAAGCAGATGTTGAGCAAATCAGTGCAGATGTGCAAGCCATTACTCACGTCGCGGAGACCACGAAACAGGGTTACGAGTGGCCTGAGGACTACCAAAATAGCTGGCGTGATATTTGCGCCGTCATTGTCAAGGACGCGGCTGAGGCAGACACCACCGCAAGGCCGCCACAAGAAATTTGTGGTTGCATCTTGAAGGGTCTCATGGGGGCCTTCACGCTTAAGGACTACGAGTCCTGGCCGCAAGGGACCAAAGACGGAGCGGCAGCCCCATACACGACGATGTGTTGGGCTCAATAGAAGCCGTCTTCAGCCGTGGTCTCGCGCGAGACTGCTGATGAACAAAGTGTGCGGTAAGCCTCGGGGGAGCGTGAAATTTGATGCCTGTGTCTGGTGATTCCCCTAATGATGCATCGCTGCAACCCTCTGAGAGTGATCTAGACGAGTTCAATCTTTTCGACCCTGAGATCCAACAGTGCCCTCATGGGTATTACGCGAAGATGCAAAATGAGGAAGGTGTCTTTGAAACAGACGCCCTGGGGACGCCTATCTATTTGGTTACGAGATATGAAGATGTTGCGGCCTGCGCTATGAACACCTCATTGTTCTCATCCAGGTTCGATGCCGGAAGCATGGAAGGGAACTCCGAATACGCTCGACGAGCTCAAGAACTATATGAACAAGAGGGCGGTTTCGAGCGAGTCGGGACAATGTTGACTGTCGATCCGCCTGAACATACTCGTTACCGCCGTTTAGTTAGTCAGGCGTTCACTCCGAAAGCCATCACTTCGCTGGAGCCAACTATTCGGAAGCTCGCTAATCAACTCATTGATCAACTCATCTCCGGCACTGCTACTGGTCAATCCTTGGATTTCGTGGAGTTGTTCGCTGTGCCGCTCCCTGTTGCGGTCATAGCTAAAGCATTAAATGTTCCCGATGACCGTTTGAGTGACTTCAAACGATGGAGCGATGCCTCTGTTGCTGGGATTGGTACCAACATTTCTATTGACGAGCGTCTCGCTGCGGATCGAGAAGTGATCGAATATCAAAAGTATTTCGCTGATCAGCTGGAGTTGCGTCGCAAGACCCCGCAGAACGACATCTTGACTGATCTTGTGAATGCACAGATTGATAATGACGATGCTGAGGGCTTCGATTCGGCTCCGCTCAACATCGCCGAAATGTTAAGCATCATCCAACAATTGCTGGTTGCTGGGAACCAAACCACAACGCATTTGTTGGGGGAAATGTTGCTCCTACTTGACGAACATCCTGAGCAGTGGGCGCGCCTCGCTGAAGATCCCCTTTACGGTAAAGACGTCGCTGACGAGGCATTACGTTTAGCGGCTCCCACGCAAGGGATGTTTCGCGTCGTATCCCAAGACACTCAGATCGGATCCACAACACTGTCAGCTGGTTCAAAGGTTGTTTTGATGTATGCGGCGGCAAATCGGGACCCCGAAATCTGGGAACACCCAGACACCTTC
The DNA here is from genome assembly GCA_004214275.1 of Acidimicrobiales bacterium. Taxonomy (GTDB): domain Bacteria; phylum Actinomycetota; class Acidimicrobiia; order Acidimicrobiales; family Poriferisodalaceae; genus MedAcidi-G3. Next base: position 6,548 of record SGYJ01000040.1, read on the forward strand.
CAACCTGGACGTGAAGGTCAAGCTAAACATTTGAGTTTTGGTAAGGGTGCGCATTACTGCGTCGGCGCAGGTCTCGCTCGCCTCGAAGCGCGTATCGTCGCGGAAACATTAGGTGAGCGGTTAAGCAACATACAGGTAACCAACCGCTCCGAGTTGAGGTATATACCGAGTTTCGTGTTGAGGGGTCCACAGCGAATAGATGTAGTCGTGTCAGCTAAGGAAGCGGCAGGCAATGGTTGAGACTGTCAGCGGAACGAACCGGTCTGCAGGAATCAGTTACAAAGAACTTCTTAACGGTGACTCTCGCTCAGTCCCTGACCATCTTCTGACTGAGTCACCTATGCCTTCAGGGTCTTCTCGTATACCGACCTCGGTGTACTTTTCCCAAGAGTTCCATGACCTAGAAGTTGAGAAACTTTGGTCGCGAGTGTGGCAGTTGGCCTGCCACGAAGACGAACTTTGTGATGTCGGGGACTATGTGGTCTACGACATCGCTCGACTCTCATTTCTGCTCGTTCGAACCGGCGAAGACCCCGACGACATCAAGGCCTACCGCAACGCTTGTCTTCATCGAGGGCGGAAACTTCGCGAACGACCAGGGAAAACCACCTCTATCCTTCGGTGCAGTTTTCATGGATGGTCCTGGGAGCTTGACGGAGCGTTACATGAGATCCCGTGTCAATGGGATTTCCCGGATATCGAACCTGAGCAGTGCAGTCTGCCCGAGGCCCAAATTGGGAGATACGGAGGATTCATTTTCCTTAACCCGGACCTCAACGCTGAACCGTTAATGGATTTCTTGGGTGATTTTTCTGAACACCAAACTACGTTGCCTTTGGAACGTCGTTACAAAGCAGTCCATGTCGCCAAGGTCGTCCGATGTAATTGGAAGGTTTGTCAAGAAGCGTTCATGGAGTCCTACCACGTTGTAACGACGCATCCGACACTTATGGAATCGCTCGGCGACGCAAACAGTCAATATGACGCTTACGGCAGTTATTCGCGTGCTATTTCTCCTGCTCAGGTGACTAGTCCGCACCTAGCGGCAGTCCCTGAGTGGGACGCTGATCCTGACGGGAGGCTCTACACGAGATTTCGTCATCCGATCAGTGGGCATATATATGAGCGAGCTGATTCCGGCAACGTCGACGTCACTGATCTTGATGGCGACGTAAGCACTTTTCGTTCCAACGGCGAATGGGTCGAAGGGAAGTTGACTCATGCTGATCCGCATCTTTGTTTATGGATTGGTGGTGAACAGCTACCTAAGTTCGAAGATGTCCCAATTCCTCGTAGCTCACGATCCAATTTCACTGAAGAGCGGTCGGAGCTCGCTGAACGTAAGCGTGCAGAACTGATTTCTCTTTTAGGTGACGCCGTCCACAAAGTGGACGTTGAATCGATCTGTGATGCTGAACTCATTGATGCGATCTTTTTTTCTGTGTTCCCAAACTGGCATCCATGGGGCTGTCTCAACCCGATCCAGTACCGCTTTCGACCCAACGGAGATAACCCGGATGAATGCCTCTTCGAATGCATGCTGTTCTTGCCTTCGCCGTTAACCAACGAACGACCACCACCAGCGCAGGTTCAGTGGCTATCAGCAGACGATGACTGGACACTCGCCCCTCAACTAGGGATGCTCGCAAAAGTCTTCAATCAAGATCTTTACAATCTGCCTCAGGTTCAACTTGGGTTGAAGAATCTCGCTAGTGGACACACCCTGTTATCTGAGTATCAGGAAACAAAGTTGCGGCACTTCCATCATCTGCTGCAACGTCAACTTGAAGTTGATTATCAAGCGATGTTAGAGAGCTGAATAACGAAGGTCTAGGGTCGCGGGTCAACGGTTTCGATATTGAGCTGACCTACTAATCCTGCGGCGCGGTGCACAGCCAACGCTTGCCATTCTTCGGAAGTCGTCATTTCGAATAGGGCCGCTCGGTTCGGATATTTAGCGATAGCCACCTCATCCCAAAGGTCTTCCACCTGACCGAGAGAGAGCATGGTTACATCCCCCATGAAGAAGACCTCACCGCCGTACCTGGGTAGGAGCTGCGCGACACCGCGTCCATATATTTGGTATGCCTGATATCCGGTGAGATCGGTTTCTCGACCGTCTTCATATTCGGCGTGCTCTTTAAATTTCAAAAGGTTGACCATGAAAATCGGCCCTTCAGGGCCCGGTTCCATCATCTCTTCAATACGTTCTCGACTTGTTGGTATGACTTCGTTGATGACCTCCACGACTACCCCTTCGTTGTAGATGCATGAATTAGTGATCCAAGAACAAAATCTAACTGCTACCAAGACATCAGGTGCGTGCGTTAACGGTGAAACGGAACACCGACCGTTGACTCTCCGCGGAGGTCAGTTGTTGGTGCCCAGGTTGCCGGGTTAGTGATGAGATCAGCAATTGCGTCGGAAGCAGCTTCCAGAAGTAGTTCACCTTTAGCAGCGTTTGCTGAAGAGGGGTCACCGAGGACACCGTTAGGGGTGACGGCTGCTAGGTCACGCCAACGAAATGAGCCTTCTCCTGCTAACAAAAAACTTAGATCGGCTTGAGTTCGGTGAGAGGCTAGGTCACTGTCGTCAACAAGGTCGGGTTCTAGCTGCAACATCATCGATGTTTCGGCTTCTCCCGCGTGTAACACGTTGGATTGGTCTTCAAGTATCGGGGCGAGTCGAGAAGCAGCTTCCAGCCAGTAAGTCGCTGCGATAACGGTTATATCGTCAAGTTCCAGCGACAGACTTTGGGCGATCATTTTGCAAGCATCGATGTTGCCGCCGTGGCCGTTGAGGATAACGACTTTGTTGAAGCCGTGGTGTTGGACACTGTCAACGATGCATCGAAATATCGCCAGCAGTGTTTCGTAGTCGAGGGTAATGGTCCCTCCGAACGGCATGTGGTGTTCAGATAAACCGGCCCAAACGACTGGCAGGACGACAGTTGCTTGTTCGTTGTGAGCTTTTTGTGCCGCTCTGTGTGACACCTCGGTAGCTAAGCGACTGTCTACTTGTACCGGTAGGTGCGGTCCATGTTGTTCCATAGCCGCTACCGGTGCTATCACGACCGCTTCGTCAGCTGCGAGTGCCCGCAGTTCGTGCGCTTTGAGGTTTGCCCATTCCATCAGTGCCATAACGCGAAGGGTAATCGCCTCCCGCTAGTCAAAGTTTCAACGTGTCGGAGGTTGAGTTAGAAGATTGCCCCAAGCCATAGCAAAACCGCTAGCAAGAAAATTTGGATGATCAAACGAATGGCGTGGCCGGTCGCACTGAGAAGGTTGCCGTTAAACGGAATGTCATTCAAATACATGTTCAGATTCGCTAGCGACATCACCAACACCAAGACCACTAGAAGGCGTGCAGAAATGGTTCTGCTAACTGGAATCATGATTCCTAAACCAAGAAGTATCTCCAACGCTCCGCTGGTGTAGGTCCAAAAAGACGGCGCTGCCAGGTAGCGGGGAACAATCTCGTTGAAAGCTTTGGGATTAACGAAATGTTGGATTCCTATCCATATAAATGGAAGACCGAGTAGACATCCGACAATGTTTTTTGCGAGGTTCATGGGAATTGTTCAATGTACAGTCCTCAACCACTGGTACCTAGTTAGGTGAGATGCATGGACAGTTACAGCCGAACGTTTGTTAGTCCTAGTTGGCTCGAAGACCATTTAGCTGATCCGCAGTTAGCGATTATCGACGTACGTGCCGGTTTTCGCCCTCAACCTCCAGGCCCTTCTGACTTTTTTTCGATGCGTACCGACTATGAGGAAGCTCACATTCCGGGCGCCCACTATCTACATATGGTTGATGACCTTTCCGATCCCGCTGGTCCATTCCCGTTTGCGGCTCTCGCTGCGACGAATGTGCATGACCTGTTAGGGGCCATGGGAATTTCCAACGATCAGACCTTGGTGCTTTACGGCGCAAACATGCATGTGGTCACCCATCGTTGTTGGTGGTCGCTTCGTCAAGCAGGAGCCAACGATGTTCGGCTACTCAATGGTACTTACGAACTTTGGGTGCAAGCGGGGCGACCAGTCACAGATGTCGTTCCTGACCGTTCACCGTGCGCTTTTGAAGCAAGTGAAATTCCTGAGTGGATTGCGGACAAAGAGGCTGTGACCGCCGCAGTTGATGACCCGGCGGTTGGTTTGGTCAACGCGTTATCTCACGAACAGTTCGAAGGAGACGGGCAACACTATGGTCGGCCTGGGCGTATTCCGGGGAGCGTCAGTGTCCCTGCGATGTCAGTTATCGATCCATCTACAGGTGCGCTTCGCGAACGTTCCGAACTTCAAACTGTTTTTCGTGACGCCGGCGCCGACGGATTCAAGCGGTTGATCACATATTGCGGAGGGGGAATCGCTGCGAGTACCGCTTTTTTGGCATTAGATGCACTCGGATACGAAAACGTCTCGCTCTATGACGGGTCACTCTTGGAATGGGCGAAAGACCCGCAGGCCCGACTCGACATTGGACCCGTCTAGTTAGATTTATGCGGCGTTGGCTTGTCTCAAGTAGCCATCAAGCATCATGAGCGCTTCTTCTCTGGTAAGCCGCAGAGACACCGTTACCGAAGCGCCGGGGGTCTCCATAGCGATGGAACGTCGAAGTATTTCGACTTGTACATGACTGGTTAGTTCGTTTGGTCCTGGTATTCGCATACCGATAATGAGTAACTGTGGGGTGAGACACTCGGCATCGCGGTCTGCTCTTCCTGTTTGGTGTAATAGCTGGCAGAATCTATGGAAGCACGAAACTGAAAGTTGAATAAGTATGGAGTTCGAGTTCGTCCAGGGTGATCCCATCACCGAAGAGGAAGCGTTCGCTGAAGCCAAGAAGCTGGGTCTTCACGCCTTCGCATTTGACACCGACACCCAACATGACACGGACCTGCACTGGCATGAGTTCAGTGCAACAATTTGGTTGGTGTCAGGTGAAGCGAATGTTGCTACCGAAGATGGCACCGTGTATCACGCCACACCGGGGTGTCGACTTCGTGCACCTGCAGGATGGTTACATAAGGAGTTGGTAAGTCCAGCGCATCGGTTAGTGATCGGCACCGACATCCCTGTGGAAAGTTGGAGCCAGCCAATCGATAAACCGGCGGCGGAACTCTCTGTTTGACCTGACACGCTGCTGGGCTGGCGGCTATTTATTTGAGTTCGGTTCACGAATGAAGAAGACAGCCAACGCCGCGAGCGGTCCCGTAGCAGCGGTCACAAACCACGCGTTGTGGTAAGCGCTGATATCGACTCCTGAACCGACCACTGTGATGAGGGCTGCTACACCAACAGTGGCACCGAACTGTCGGCCGACTTGATTGAGGGATCCGCCAACCGCGAAGTCTTCGGGTGGAACTTCACTTACCGCAGCTGCGCTGATAATTGGGAACGTTGTTGCTACGCCAATTGCAACCAGAATTGAAGCCGGCAGCCACAAGCCCCAATAGTTCGGGGTTTCAGTTACGAATAAGGCATACATCAGCACACCTATCCCCCATGAGAATGATCCCGGTACAGCAATGACTCGCACCCCGTAACGGGTTCCAAGTTTCCCAACGAAAGGCGCCAAGCACGCTACGAACAACGGAAGTGGTGCCGTTGCGAGCCCAGCGGTGCGTATCGAGTATCCCCATCCTTGGGTGAGCCACAAAACATTCACAAGTATCGAAGCCGACAGTCCCGCTGATTGGATCGCTGTCGCAAGATTCGCCATGTTCAACGATTGAATACGAAACAGGTGCGTTGGTATAGCCGGGGCTTTATGTTTGAGACCTTTCACAAAGGTGAGGACCAAGAGGACGAGAGAGAGCAGTAACGTGCCGACGACCCCCGGCGAGGTCCATCCCCAAGGCCCAACTTGAACGATAGAAAACGCAAGCAACGCCATAGAGATCGCTAGAAGTAGCGCTCCGACGATGTCAGGGAAGGGGGCTTCATCATTGGGTGCGTTGCCAGGCAACGTAGTTTTGCCAGTCAAGTACGCCAGCAGACAAAACGGTGGTAACAGCAGGAACGCCCACCTCCACCCATATGAGTCAACGATAAGGGAACCAACGGCTGGGCCCGTTGCTACCCCGAGCGCTGTGAGTGAACCCCACTTGGCGACCGTTGTCATTCGTGCAGAATCAGGAGTAACTGCCAATAACAGCCCTAATGACGCTGGAGTGAGTAAAGCTCCTCCGACACCTTGGATGAGGCGAGCAAGGATCACAATAGAAAAGTTTGGTGCAGCTCCGACAAGCATTGACGAAACCGCAAAGATTGCGAGACCGATCATGAACACGCGTCGTCGGCCGAACCTGTCAGCTAAACGTCCCGCTGGTATCAGAAGGGCTGCGAAGGCAATGGTATAGGCGTTGAGGACCCAGGTCAGCGAACCTCGGCTGGTGTCAACGAAGGTTTGCTCGAGGTCTGGGAATGCGACGTTCATGGTTGAGACATTGGCGGTGACGAGGAAAGCTCCTAGTGCCGTCGACAAAAAGACCAGTCGTGCTCGCCATGGATCAACCTCACCTGTTGAGGTTGCCTGGTTGGTGTCTGCGTCCGAAGGTGCGACTTTGAACACTGCGGGTAGAGCGCTCCTTTTCGAGCGCGTTCCGTTAGTGGTCATCGTCAATCAATTTAAGACGACATAAAGCTGGTCGCTGTTTAGGCCTCCGCAACGGCTTTCAAGTTCGCCAAGCTCTGAGCGATGTTGTCTAGCAGCAGTTTGTGTCGGTTTATTTTTTGGAAAAACTCACCATCAAGAACTGGTGAATCGAAACTTTCGGTGACCCGACACCCATTCGGTGTTGGCTCTATTTGGTAGCGCCATACGGTGCTGCGACCGTCATCTCCCGGTACTTCGAATGACCATTCTTTTCCGGGGTCGGCGCCCACGACAACACAACCGGCATCCCATTTGTTGCCTCCGTTATCGTTGTATCCCCGAAATTTGGCGCCAACAACCGCTTCGGTCGCGTCGCCTTCCCATTCTGCTTTGTAACACTCTGGGCTCAGTTCGTTGATTCTGCTCAAATCGGTCAAAATCGCATAGACCGATTCGGGACTAGCTTCAATGTCGATGGTTGTGTCGCCAGCTGTTTCCACCATTTTGGTCTACTTTCTCGAATGTCTCAGCACATCGTGGTCTTACTATCTTAACGATAGTTACTAGTTGTGGACGGTGCGGTTACCCAGTGCGATCTAGTAACCCCAAGATGGTCTCGACGCACCGGTCCGGTTGATGTTCTTGGATGAAGTGGCCTGCCTCTTCAATGATTATGTGTGGCTGATTGGCTGCCCCTGGCACGCTGGTTGACATCAAACCCTGCAACGGGCCTGTTACCGGGTCGTTATCCCCGAAAGCTGTGGTCAATGGGACGTGGCAATCGGCGAGGAGGGACCATATTTCTCGACATAGGTGAGCGCTGGGATGTACGCCTGATGTTGGCACCAATACCGGGAATTGGCGTGCTCCAGCAACGTAGGTGTCATCGACGAACGGCGCATTGTATGCCCGCTTTTCTTCTTCGGTGAGTTGAAAACCCGGTACTGATGGCAGCGGCGAGTCATCGCCCGCGACGCATTCCGATGCCAAAAACGGTGCGATGTCTTGAGAAAATTGGCGCCATAAGGCAAACGGATCTTTGTCGGTCATGCCAATGTCTCGACCTAATGGGACACCGGTGTTTGACGCGACAGCCCCACGATACATGTCACCGTGTTGAGCCATATGGCAGAGACCTAACAGGCCGCCCCAGTCCTGGCAGAACAATGTGATGGGGCCCAATGGTGATGTTGTGTCGATCTCGTTGATGGTTTGGGTGAGCCAACGAAGGTGTCGTCCGTAGGTGTAGTCGTCGCGCATCACTGGTTTATCTGACCTGCCGAAACCGACGAGATCTGGGACGATGACTCGGCATCCCGAGTTGACGAGGGTGGGGATCATTTTTCGATACAGGTAGCCCCAAGTTGGTTCGCCATGCAACAGCAGCACGGTTGGGCCGGTTCCTTCGTCGATGTAGTGGACACGAAGCTCGCCGTCGATATTCACGTAGCGAGGTTCGAAGGGCCAACCAACTAAGTTCTCGAATCGTTCATCTGGGGTTCGGAGTTTGTCCATAGCCGGCACCTTACTGGCAGATAACTTTCTTAGAGGTGGCAGTCAGTAAGCACCATCTACAAGGTTGTTCTTAACGGTGGCGTTGCTGGGCAGCTTTTTTGCGGTTGGGGTTTTGTTTGGATTTCGGGTAACCGTTGCCGCGTTTGGTGCCCTGGGGTTTGCCCTTCTTGCCGGTAGCAGGTTTTCTTTTCCCGGGCTTCCCTTTGCCGCCAGGTTTGCCTTGACCACCCGACTTGCCTTGACCACCCGACTTGCCGTTTGTTCCCGGTTTATGGTGCTGCCCGTTGCGTTGCGCGCCGTTTTTGTTTTGGGGTTTACGTTTGCCGTTACCACTTTTGCTTCGGTTTTGACCCCCCGAGGTTTTCCGACCTTGTGGGCGTGTTGAATTCTGATTATCGCCACCTGTTCTTTGCGGTTTTCGGTTGACAGGTCGAACGTCTCCGAATGCGTCTAGGTCGGGGTCCACGACTTGAACATCAATCCCAGCTTCGCGTTGTAGATGTTTGACCGCTTTTCGTTGTGATTTGTCAACGAAACACACGACTGTTCCGCTGGCACCAGCGCGAGCGGTTCGTCCGCTTCGATGCACATACGCTTTGCCGTCTTCTGGAGGGTCGAAATGGAGGACACATTCAACGCCATCAACGTGGATGCCTCTAGCGGCCACATCAGTGGCGACAAGAACCAGCGCTTCGCCGTCGGTGAAGTGAGCCAGCGCCCGGTCACGTTGACTTTGAGTTCGCGCCCCATGGATGACAGCTGCCTCAAGGCCTTCTCGTCCAAGTTGTTTCGCTGCACGGTCAGCTCCGTGACGTGTGCGAGTGAACACCACCGTTTTCCCTGTCCTTCTAATCAGGTTGACAGCGACTTTGACTCGTTCACTTCGGTCGACAGACCAGAAATGATGTTGAAGGAGTTGGATGTCGGGAGTTTCTGGTCCCACTTCGTGACGCACCGGGTCGGACTGATAGTCGCGAGTGAGTGCAGCGACGTCTTTGTC
>SGYJ01000041.1 GCA_004214275.1 Acidimicrobiales bacterium
GAAACTGACTTGAGCATCTTGACTCATTCCACTCAGACCGAGCAGAAACGCGTGACTCGTAGTTCAGTAAAAACACTCGTTGAGTTTCGATGTACGCGCGGCTAACACTTCAACTTGCATTCGAGTGAGTGAGTTTTGTTTTGAGACAAGATCTGAAAGTAGATCGCCGAAATGCACGTATTGTGCTGAGGATAAGAGACTTAATGATTCGTTTTCGAATGGCACGGCGCTCAGTGCTTTCAAAACATTGGGGCCTTTGATTTTTGCGGTGGGCACCCAATGAGAGGTGACTTGCAATGCGGCTTCACTGATTTTCGGTGGCTCAGAAGCAGAGGGCGTAGGGAGTTCAACGCGGTCTAAATTCAGTGCGTCAGCAAACCGGTCAACAGCGTTTGCTTGGGCCACTACTGCCACGAGTTCTACATAGGCCTCAGGATGGACACCGCGTCCCAAAATGGAGGCGTGCCACTCAGCTGTAAGAGTTCCCGGGTGGCTCGTAATGCGCCAAATCGCGTCAACGGCGGCGTTGGGTAACACGTGATCTTCAGAAACCAGTCCTTCTATTTGGCTAGGTGATTCCCAAGGAGGAAGTTCCGTGGAATCTCTTGCCCTGCGAACCTCTTCAACGATCGCTAACCGTTCAACTCCGGACCACCAACTTCCGGTGGTAGCCCACCGCGCGGCTATCTCAGCGTGCGCCTCATCAAGGTCAGCCCGAATAGGAAGTTCAGTGGTGTAAGCGGCCATGCACAATCCTCTCATAGTCAGACAAAAGGTTCAGGAAAGATTTGTTTGTTGAGGGATGACGGGGATAGGGAAAGTATCCTACGATCCAGTACAACGCTCAACAGCACGAAGGAGTGAAGATGGCAACACCTCAACGAGCCATTTTTAATGGAATGGGTCAAAACCAGTGGTATGTGCATCTCAGCCGCACAGAAGGAGCGGACTTAGGCGCGATCAAATCAGCGATCGCAGATCTTCGAGCCGCATGCGCTTCCGATGACATAAATCTGACACTCGGATTCGGTCCCGGGCTTTTGCCTGACCTAACCGACGACGTCCCTGACGATTTTCAGGCGTACGTAACAGTTGAATCCGATGACGGATCGGGTCGCCAGGCCAAAGGCACTCAAGAGGAATTGCTTTTGTGGCTTAATCACGACGACAAAGACAAAATTTGGAAAGCTCAGTACGACGCACGTACCGCGCTTGAAGGTCATATGGCTGTTGCACGCGAAACACCCACGTTTATCTACGGTGATTCACTCGACATGACTGGATTTAAGGACGGAACAGGCAACCCAGCCGATGAAGACCAGCCGGCTGTTGCAGTTGTTGCTGACGGGGATCCTGGAGCAGGTGGCAGTCACATCATTGCTCAACGTTGGGTTCATGACCTCGACGCATGGAATGCCTTGTCCGATGACCAGCAAGAAAAGAACTTTGGACGTAAAAAATTCCCGGGTATCGAAAAGACCGATACTCAGGAGGCGTACAGCCACCTCAGCCATGTTGAACTTCGTGAAGATGGAAATCATGGCAACGAAGGTTCCCCAAAGCGGAATGAAATAGCGCGACGCTCCACGCCCTATGCCTTCCACGATGGGACCGTGGGACTGTATTTCATGGCGTTCTGCAAAGATCAGGCACCGCTGCGAGAGCGGATGCGCCGGATGTATGGGTTAGATGACGCTAACGGTGTTCGCGATGCGATGACCGATTTTTCGAATCCAGCTTCAGGCTCTTTCTATTTCGCGCCGAGCGAAGAAACATTGGATGCCATAACTGGTTGATACTCCGTTGGAGTTCAAAAGGTGAAAAACTATGAGGCGGCTGGCATGGGCCAGCCGCCTCATAGTTTTCGGCAAGTCTGCCTTGGGAGTTTGGTCTGCGTCTGATGTCAGTTAACTGGCGAAACTTCCCATTGGACAAGAGTGAAGTCTGGGTCACCCTCCCGATCTTCAAACACAACTGAAACGGGTGTACCAATCTCAACATTTTGCATAGGGTCGCCGAGCAGGTTCCCAACCATACGTATGTTGCTGGCATGAGGTAACTCAACCAAAACGATTATGTAGGGACCGCGATCGGACAGGGCGCGATGCACCGGATGGTGTGGACGTTGCCAGCTGTAAATCTGGCCCACGGGATCAACCGTTACCCAGTCAATTTCCATCGAATTGCATTGATGGCACATCCACTCTGGGCCCCACTGGTGGACACCGCAGTCAAGGCATTGTTGAACTCGGAGTTCGTGGGCTTGAGCGCCTTCCCAGAATGGGGCGTCGAGACCATCGTTGGATGCCGCAGGCTGTCGCAACCCCGGAAGGTGCGGTTCAGTAGTCGATCGGCTCATCCCAGAGTCTCCTCAGTCCCGTAAATAGCTGTTGAAGCGACGGCAACCATTGGTCCCGCATTTGCTAGGGCGACCTTTGCGTCGGGCACTTGATTGGACGACTCGCCCCGAACCTGACGCACAGCTTCCACCTGCAATCCAAGCCCGTGCATATAACACTCAGCGAGGTTTCCGCCACTGGTATTGAGGGGCAGAGCACCTCCATCTGCTCGCAAGTTGTCGAAGGTCAGGACTTCGTCAGCGTTCTCATATGTGCATAGTCCATGTTCGATCAAGCTCATTACGACGCCGCCCGTGAAGTTCTCGTAGCTCTGCACGACATCTATATCGTCTGCAGTGATGCCAGCCTGTTGGTAGAGGTATTTCACGGCGGGTTTGAAACTTGAGGTGACGTAATCCGTAGCGTTTTCTGCCGTAGCTCCCGACCGGTGCCCCCCACTTTGCTGGGCAGCTAGGACCAGAGCAGGAGTTTTGGCTAAGTCCTTTGCGCGGTCGGTCCTCGTAACAATGATTGCCGCTGCCCCGTCATTTTCGAGGCAGCAGTCGAACAGTCGATATGGTTCGGTAATCCAACGTGAAGAATCGTAAGTCTCCTCGTCTAAGGTCCGACCATGCATCACCGCTCGCGGATTATTTTGCGCGTGGTGGTAACAGGCCATAGCGATCGCTCGCATGGAACTTCTTCCAACTCCGTGTTCATGCATGAATCGAGTAGTTCGCATTGCGTACATTTGCGCGGCGCTCATCATTCCATACGGCAAGGTGTAGGCGGCAGGGCCGCTTACTGGCCGAGAGCCACCGCTGCGGCCGAAACGTCCGAATTGACCTTGCGCCAAGCCGCGGTAGGCAACAACCACGTCTGCGGATCCGGCGACAATCGCACCGGCTGCGTTTTGTACAGCTGCCGCCGCGCCGCCGCCGCCGCTCGTCCACTGCATGTTCGAATAACGAAGTTCAGGGATACCAAGCGCATTAGCTAGACGTGGAGGATCATTTCGGTCGTTGGAATAAGAACAAAATCCGTCAATTTCCTTTGGGCTGATGCCGGCGTCTTCACATGCAGCGAGGATCGCTTTTAGAACAAGAACGAATTCTGGGTCGCCGGATTGACCATGTTTGTAATAGGTGGTTTCTCCAACTCCAACGACCGCTACTTTTCCTCTTAGGTTGTATTCATCACTCATTATGGTTCGCGACCGTAGTTCCTTGAGCGGCTAGTTCGCTGAGCTCTTGGTTTTCCAGTCTGCAAGGAAGCCAATCGCGCATCACCTTGGTCCCCAAGGCTTCGTAGAAGTCGATTGACGGTTGATTCCAATCTAGGACCTGCCATTCGAGGCGAGGACAGTCGCGTTCTACTGCGATACGAGCCAACGTTGCGAGCAGTAACTTTCCGATACCGCTGCCCCTATGTTCGTCAGGAACGAACAGATCCTCGAGATAAATGCCTTGCTTTCCTCGCCAAGTTGAATAGTTGTGAAAGAAGAGAGCGAAACCGCGAACTTCGTTCCCAACCTCGGCTAGTAGACATTCAAATGGCGGAGGTTGCGACGATAACTGCTGGGCTATGGAGTCTGATGTTGCTTCAACGGCATCGGGTTCTCGCTCATACTCTGCCAACGCCTGAATGAAGCTAACGATGGTGTCCGCGTCCTCTGCTGTGGCGATTCGGATCTTGGTTTCAGTCACCGCTATGGCCTAGCACCAGGTCCGCCTTCTTCGCTACTGGAAGGGGGATCTTGATTAAACCAATGCCAAATAGTTTCCTAGCGACTAGAAATTCAGGGGATGAGCGATAATCAACTTTCTCAGTTTCGCCAAAGTATCGACAATATCGATGCCGCTCTTATCCATATGTTGGCTGAGCGATTTCGTATCACTAAGGCAGTGGGAAGCCACAAGGCAGAGGTGGGAATGCCCCCAGCTGATCCTGAGCGCGAACAAGAACAGATTAAGCGGCTGCGAAAACTTGCCGAAGAGGCAGGACTTGATCCCGAATTTTCAGAAAAATTCTTGCGATTCGTGATCGATGAGGTCATTCATCATCATGAACGCATCGCGGACGAAGCTCGGTAATCTCCGGCTTTCAAAAGGATTACAGAAGTCAACCTTGTTTTAGGACATCGCTGAGGGTGTCAAAGATTGTTCCTATCTCATCATCGGTGATGATCAGTGGCGGACAGAACGCAAGTGCTTGGCCGATTCCCCGGCACACGATTCCACCGGCGATCATTGCGTCTCTTGCCGGTATGGCGTCTTCACCGATTTCGCAGGCCCAGATTGCGCCGATGCCGCGGAAGCTTTTGATGATGTCGTCACCAAGAAGGGCATTGAAGCCGGCTTCCATTTGCCTGCCTATGCGTTGGGCTTCAGCTACGAGACCCTCGGATTCAATTACTTCGAGGTTTGCGATGGCAGCTGCAGCGGCTGTGGGGTGACCCGAATAGGTGTAGCCATGCATCAGTTTTGCGGTCTCGTCGCTAATCATCTCCTCGTTAAGTTCCTCGGAAACAATGACCCCTGAGAGAGGTAAGTAGCCAGATGTAACGCCCTTTGCAAACGTCAACATATCTGGGGTGACGTCAAACGTTTGGCTGGCAAACCACTGTCCAGTTCTTCCGAATCCACAAATGACTTCGTCGAAAATTAGTAAGGAGCCATGTTGATCACACAGACGGCGCAGCCCAGGGAGATAACCATCAGGTGGTGTTATCACCCCACCAGCTCCTTGGACAGGTTCGCAAATGACAGCAGCGATCCGTGAACCATGTTGCGCGAACAGGCTTGCGGCCTCCTCAATGTCATCATTGGGAATCTCAATTACGTGAGGCAACAAGTCACCCCAGCCAACACGATTAGGTTCGATTCCTTGGACGCTTGTTCCACCAACGTTTACCCCGTGGTACCCCGCAGTTCTCCTGACAATGATTTGCCGATCAGCGTCACCTCGTCGTTGATGGAACATACGCGAGAGTTTCAAAGCCGTGTCTACAGCTTCTGAACCTGAACAACCTAGAAAAACTCTTCCGTTCGGGTGAGGGCTGACTCTGCGTATCGCCTCAGCAGCCTCAGCAGCCGTTGGGTTGGTGAACGGGTCAAAGGTGTTATATGTCTGCAGATGATCTAATTGATCTTTGATTGCGTTAATCACCTTCGCGTTTCCGTGACCAATCTGGCACAGCCATAAGCTCGCCATAGCGTCGATGTATTGCTTGCCCTGGTCGTCTACCAAGGTGCAATCTTTCGCGCTGACAATGTTGATGAAGTCTGCCTCAGCTTTGCTAGGCAAACTGAAACCGTGAAGTAGAGCGTCAGTCACCGCATCCCCCTGATCCATATCCGCGGTCGTAACCACACACTAGGACCCACAGAGCACTGGCGTGAACACGACCTGCTTCGTAGATGTTGTCCCCACTAGAGGTACCCTTCCAAGACGCGAGGAAGATTTGTCTTGTAGTTGAGGTAAGAAAATGTCGTTGAGTCATGGTCGCCCTATGGTTTCGATACCCGGACCGTCAGTGATCCCAGATCGAGTATTGGCAGCGATGCATCGGGCGATGCCAAATATTTACGAGGGAGATCTCGTTGAGGTTTCCTACAGCGTTCAGGATGATTTACGGAAAATCGCCCGAACAGAACAGCCGGTGTATATAAGCGTTTCGAACGGTCATGGGGCATGGGAAATGGCCATTAGCAACACGCTGTCGCGTGGAGACAAAGTACTTGTTCTCGAATCTGGCACTTTCGCAATTGGGTGGGGGGAGATGGCGGCAGTATCAGGCGTCAAAACAGAGATCTTGCCCGGGGAGGACCCATACCCTGTGAGCCCCGAAGCGCTCGAAGAACGCCTCAAAGCTGACCTGTCGAGAGAGATCGCAGCCGTTATGGTCGTTCAAGTCGACACAGCAACATCGGTTCGAAATGATATTCAAGCGATCCGCGCAGCGATAGACGCAGCGAACCACCCAGCCCTGTTAATGGTTGACTGCATTGCTTCTCTTGGTTGTGAACCCTATGAGCACGATGAATGGGGTGCTGACATCACAGTCGCAGCAACACAAAAAGGGCTGATGGTTCCTCCAGGACTTGGGTTCGTTTTCGCAAGCGAGAAAGCGTTGCTTGCCCATCAGACTGCTGATTTGCGAACCGGATACTTCGACTGGGAACCGCGAACCAATCCCGAACAGCACTACAAGATTTATTGCGGAACTCCCCCCATCCAACATCTTTGGGCGATGCGCGAATCTTTGGACATGCTTTTCGAAGAAGGCCTTGAGAATGTTTGGAGGCGGCACCGTGTTTTGGCGGACGCCGTTCGAGCGGCTGTTGATGCCTGGCAGGCTCCGAATGGTTTCTCATTCAATGTCGTTGACCCGCAATCACGTTCTAATTCTGTGACGACTGTCCTGACCGGAGAAATAGATGCCAGCGAGTTACGACGTATTGCTGAGAGTGAAGCCGGTCTCACATTGGGCGTGGGGTTAGATGAGTTCGCAGATCGAGCGATCAGGATTGGCCATATGGGTCACCTCAACCCACCGATGATTCTCGGAACGCTTGGAACCATCGAAGCAGCCCTGACAAAGATGGGTTCTCCGATGGGTTCTTCTGGATCAGCTGCGGCGGCCGCAACTATCGGCGCAGCTCTCTAGAAATCAAATTGGGAGGTCGCCGGTGGCGGTGCGTGTTGACCCTTCGTCATTCCAAGCCGCAATTGTCCGTTGAGCGATTCTCATCTGGTGAACTTCGTCCGCTCCATCAGCAAAACGAGCCCAGCGAGCATGCTGATACATGTGAGCTAGTGGTGTGTCGGTCGAGTAGCCGAGTGCTCCATGAACTTGTATTGAGCGATCGATTATCCGTCCAAGCATGTTCGCGACGAAATGCTTTGCCATTGATACCTCGGCCTTGAAGTCTTCCTTTCGGTCGATCTTGTAGGCAGCGTGTAAAACCATAAGTTTTGCTTGGTACAGCTCCATCGTGCTGTCAGCGATCATCCATTGGATACCTTGTTTTTCGGCTAGCAACGACCCGTGAGCAAAACGGTTCAGGGAGCGATCAACCATCATGTCTAGGGCGGTCTCTGCTTGTGCTATCCATCGCATGCAATGAGCTAGACGAGCCGGCCCCAATCGATACTGACCGAGTAAGTGCCCTTGTCCACGACCCCCCAACATCTGACTTTCATGAACACGTAAATCTTCGACGAGGATTTCGCTGTGTCCCGTACCGCCGTGCATTGTTTCGATCTCACGAACTTCGTTCCATCCAACATGAGGCAAGTCGATGATGAACGCGGAGTTTGCTGCCTGAGGTATATCGGGGTTCTCCTCGGTTCGTACGACCAAGATCGCGAAGTTCGCTCTGTGTGCGTTGGAGATGAACCATTTATGGCCATTGATCACCCACTCATTGCCATCTTGGTATCCACTGGTCTGAATCAACGTTGGATCAGAACCGGCGACGTCTGGTTCAGTCATGGCGAAACAAGAGGTTGCTCGCCCTTCGCAGAGGGGTTTCAGATATTTGTCAAGTTGTTCCTCAGTGCCCCAGTGCAAAAGCGTGTGCATGTTGCCTTCATCTGGCGCCTGACAATTCAGTACCCAAGGCCCGTAATGCGACTTAGCTGCTTCTGCCTGAACCATGGCCAACTCGACATGCCCGAGGCCCATCCCTCCCCAGTCCTTGGGCATATGAGGTAGCCATAGCCCTTCGGCGAATGCCTTCTTGCGCATGCCGATCAGATGAGAGACGTATTGGTCCCTGTCAGTTTCATCAAGTTTTTCGCTCTCAATTATTTCTTCTACGGGTTTCACTTCCGTATTGATGAAGTCCCTGATTCGGAGACGAATTTCCTCAAGTTCAGGTGAAAGACTGAAGTCGATGGTCACTGTTGGCTCCTAGGTTGATCGGAGAGGACACGACAGCTGAGTCTGGGTGCCGCTCAAGAGAATCGAATGCTAATCGGGCAATAATTCAGTAAGCAGGATTTTTGTCTCGTGCTGAATCAGGATGGCTTCATTCAGATGATTTAAGAGGAATCTTTTTAGCCGCAGATTCCGACACTTCGAAGGTGTCGTCGCTCATGACAGATCCGCGATCGATAACAGCGACCCTTCGATTCGGAGGAGTTGATGGTTGTTCAATTCGATGTGGCGGAGTTAGCGTCCTAGGCGCTTCGCTAGACGGGTCCTCGTCTTTCTGACTCCCGCTATTGAGATCAGCTCTGGTCGTTGCCGTTTGATCGCTTGGAGGTTTACCTGCCGCAGCTAGGAAGACGAGTCCTGTAATCGCGAGAACAGTGAGCACTCCAAAGGCGGTCCTATAGCTCGAGACATCGCGAAGGAAGCCCACCAGGAAGGGCCCGGTTCCCACCCCAATAATCATGAGCAGTGAACCCATGCCATAGATCCGGGCGTAGTCCTTGATGCCGAACGCATCAGCGAGAAGTAACGGATGGAACATAAGTAGGTTGCCCATGGACGTTCCCAGTATCACGGCACCCAACAGAACCATGAATGTGGTGTCGCTAACAGCCAAAATGGCTATACCCAAGGATTGAACGCCCATCAGAAACGCAGTGAGTCGAGTCACAGATACTTTTAAGGCAACGATGCCTCCGACGATTCGAGCTACAACGCTTGTCCCACTCAAAACCATCAGAGTGGTGCGGGCCGTTTCTATATCAATCCTGTCCTTTGTCATTTTGAAGGTGTGTTGAATAGCCCCTACCTGAGCGGCCATAACAATGATGAACGTCACTGAAATGAGAATGAAATAACGCGACCGAACGGCTTGTTTGAAATCGACACCTTGGGTTGCTGGGGGAGGAGCTCCCGGAGCTAACGGTGGATCTCCATCGGGCCGAAGGCCGAGAGGTTCTGGCGCCGGATGAATTAAAAACCAGACGGCAGGCAACATACCGACGAGGAATGCGACTGCTATTCGAGGAGCCCAATAGACAAGAGAGTCGGCGTCGATGATTGTTGCTATGACTGGGGTTATGGCGATCCCACCAAGCGACAAGCCCGACGACGCAATAGATAAAGCGACTGAACGTTTGCGAACGAACCATCGGGTCACAATTGTGGAACCCGGAACCAGGCTTGTGAGAGCGAAACCGATTCCGAAGATGATCATAACGATGACCATTTGAGTTTCGTTTCGAACTTGTCCCAGAAGTGCTAACCCCGTCGCCCCGATGAGCGACCCGATGGTCATGACTAGCCGGGCGTCAAATTTTGAAAGAAGACCGCCCGCGAAATAGCCGGCTATTCCAGAGGTAGCAAAGAAAATGCCAGTGCCAGCCCCGGCGACACTAACGCTGAAGCCTTGTTCGACGACAAGCGCATCCAGAACAACTCCTTGCGCGTAGAAGCCGAGTCCCGATGTGACGGCCATCGTGATGAACAAGCCTGCTAAGACCAGCCAACCGCGGAAGATCCCAGGGGGATTATCGTCATGCATCTCCCGTCACCATGCCAGTTCCTTGACTCAGATGCTCCCTCATACGGAAATTTCTAAGAGGCCACCATTTTCTGTCCGCCGCCGATCTTGAGACGACACCACGACCAGAAGACCTAGAGTCGAGGTATGGCAACAATGCGCGCGACCCGAATGGTCGATGTGGGTCAAATGATCTGCGAGGAAATTGAGATACCCGACATTTCAGATAGCCAAGTGCTGATCAAAAGCGAAATGGCATCAATTTGTGGCAGTGACCTTCATGTAGTGATGATGGGAGCAGGCTTGAACCATGCCTTTCCCTGCCCACATGGGTACCCAGGTCACGAGGGGATAGGCCAGATAGTCGAATCGAAAGTTTCGGGCCTGGACGAAGGTCAGCATGTCCTAACTTTTCCCAATCCTCCCGTTGGTGAATGCTTCAACGAATACCAACGGGTGGGAGCTAACTATTGTGTGCCTCTGCCGGACTGTGACCTACCAAGATCGCATCTGCTCATGGCTCAGCAACTTGGAACGGTGATTTACGCGATGAAACAACATCCGCGTGATGTTGCTGGGGAGACCGTCGCAGTGATGGGCCAAGGATCAGCAGGCTTGTTTTGGACCTACCTACTGAAGCGAGCCGGTGCCGCTCAGGTCATTGTCTCTGACCTTTCCGACACACGACTAGCTGTAGCGAGCTCCTATGGGGCTGATGTTTGTGTCAACGCTGGAAATAATGATTTATCGTCAGCTGTTCGTGACTTAACAACCGGCAAGGGAGTTGATTATCTTGTCGAGGCCGTTGGCCGCCCGGAAACTTTTCGAGAATCAGTCGATCATGTTCGAATGGACGGCCAAATCATGTGGTTCGGTTTACCCAGCGTTGATTCCGACATTGAGATGAGATTTCACAAGTTCTTTCGGAAACGTCTTAGCGCGGCGAGTACATACGGCGCTCAGGATGAAACTGATGCGGTGTCGTTTCGAGAGGCACTTAATTTGATTGCCAGTGGGGCAATTGATGTTGCTCCGCTGCTCAGCCACATCTTTCCGGTCGAAAAAATCGATGAGGCGATGCACCTGGCTCACGAACCCCACGAAGATCAAGCTCTCAAAGTGTCGATTGAGTTCTCTTAGCAGTTCCGAATTCGATCGGTAATCAAAAACATCAGAGTTAGCTAAGTCGAGAACGAAGCGGAAAGGAAAAGATGCGGGTAATTGTGACCGGTGGCGCCGGGTTTTTGGGACGGCTACTTATACAGGGACTCCAAGAACAAGGAGTAGAAGACATTGTCGCGGTAGATGTGGTTGAAGCCGAAATACCAGGCTGTCGTATGGTGCAAGGAGACCTCGCCCACGACCAGTTTTTGCCTGACCTTCTGAAAGAAGACCCCTGCACTATTTTCCATTTAGCATCGGTGGTGAGCGCAGGAGCGGAAGCTGATTGGGAGCACGCCGTCGACCAAAATATTGGGGGCATGCTCAGGCTTCTGGAAGAGTGTCGTCGATCAGAACATCTTCACAAAGTTGTGTTTGCGAGCACCTTGGCAGTTTTCGGAGGTGCGACGGCAGGTGGCGAAGTGGGGGACCTTGTGAAACAAACTCCCTCGGGCACCTATGGGACAACCAAGGCGATTGGTGAACTTCTGATTAATGACGCAACACGAAAAGGCCATATCGATGGCCGTTCGGCAAGATTGCCGACTGTCATAGTCAGGCCAGGTGTTCCGAACGCCGCCGCTTCGGGGTTCGCTTCTGGAATGTTTCGAGAGCCGCTTGCCGGAATCCCCAGCGTTGTTCCAGTGTCTGAAGAAACAGTCATGGTTGTGGGCTCAGCACAGAACACCGCTAGCTGTATCCGGATGTTGGCTGAAATCGACGGTGCTTTATTAGGTCAGGACCGTGCTGTGGGAGTCCCCGGGCTGAGTGCGACCGTCTCCGAGATGCTGAATGTGTTGGAAGTCGTTGGAGGATCTGAAGCTCGAGCCCTAGTCAGTCTCGAATACGATGCCGCAACCGATCAGTTAGTCCAGAGCTGGCCTGCACAGCTTGATGACTCTCGAGGGCGCGAACTCGGTCTACCAGCCGATGCCGACTTGGAGTCGATGGTTCGGGCCTATGTAGAAATGATTAACCAGTAACCGAATTCAACGCTGAAACAATGATGTCGCATCCTTCGCTCATCTCGGCTTCGGTCACGTTGAGCATCGGCGTTAAGCGAATTACGTTCCCATAAAGCCCACCTTTGCCTACCAGCAAGCCGTTGTCTTTGCAGGCCTCGATCAAACTGGCAGCAGCTGATGCATTTGGTTCAATGCTTCCGGGTTGGACGCACTCAATAGCTTGCATGAGTCCTTTGCCACGTAGCTCGGCGACCCAGTCTGTGGACTCGCATGGCCCGCTTAGCAGATCGGTCATCTGACGACCGCGAGCAGCAGCGTTCGATTGTAGGTCGTGGTCCTTTACGTATTTGAGAGTGGCGCTGCCAGCTGCTACTGACAACGGGTTACCGCCGAAAGTAGTGAAAGAAGTGCGGTCCAAAACGTTCATAATCTCCGAGCGGGCTACGCATCCGGCGAGAGTGATGCCATTGCCCACTCCCTTTGCGAAAGTAAGAATGTCGGGGACAATTCCATGGGCCTCGTATCCCCAGAAATGGTCGCCGGTCCTTCCCCAACCGGTTTGAACTTCGTCACTGATGAACAGCACATCGTGAGCAGCTAACACTTTATGCATCGCGCCGAAAAAGCCATCAGGCGGCGTCGCGAACCCCCCAACTCCTTGAATGGGTTCGGCGATCAGAGCAGCAAATCCCCCCGCATCAGTCATATCGAGAAGCTGCACTAAATCGGAGACACATGCCTGGGTAAACGCTTCATCATCCAACTCTCTAAATGGGCTTCTAAGGCGGTACGGACCTTGAACGAAGTGAACGTCAAGGCCGCTGTAGCTGCTTGTCAGCCAACTGCGATGAGATGTAACAGCTTGAGTTGTCAGCGATCGACCGTGATAGCTGTTCCGCATAGCCAACAGTTGGTTTGACTGACGATAATTAGTCGCAAGCAGTATCGCTGTGTCGTTTGCTTCTGAGCCCGAAGTGGTGAAAAGCACCCTTGCGTCAGGAATTCCTGATGTTGCGGCAACTTCTTCAGCGAATGACACCACCTGTTCGTTGAGATACAGAGTTGAGGTGTGCATCACTTTCGAAGCTTGTTCTTGAACCGCCGCGACAACCTCTGGGACGGAGTGCCCGATCATTGTGGTCAAGATGCCACCGAAAAAGTCTAAATATTTGTTGCCTTCAAGGTCCCAGACGTAGCCGCCGTCGCCTCGGTCTATTGAAATTGGTGTCTCATACAGTGGAGTGACGAATGAAGGCATGACTGCGCGGTAACGCTCGAGTAATTCGTGTGTGGTGGGCATGGTTATCTTGGTTTGCCTTTTTCTCGAAATGAAGTTGTCAGTTCATTAGATATTCAACGGTAGTTGAAGACACTCAAAGGTTGACTGTGGCGATCGTACAACCGACCGCGAAAATAGGGATTGGTTCATAGAAGTGCACAGTCCCCTCGGCGCCTTCTGTAGCTGCAGAAATAGTTATAAATGTGCGGATTTCGAAAGCCCCTTGCCCAGCCTCCAGGTACGACTGGTTGTCGCTATAAGACAACATTGCGTCTTTGTCGCAGCGTGACCATTGATCTAAGAAGCGGCGGTCCCACTCCTCGTTGATTTTTCCGCTATCGGGTGTAGCTGGCCAATGGCTAATCCCGCCGGTCCCAATTAGAGCAATTCTTTCGGGGACTGATTCAGCTGCTTCTCTTAATGCTTCACCAAATGCCCAAGCTCGATGGAGGGGGGCTAATGGGGGACCTTGGCAGTTGATATTGGCAGGCACTATTGGCAAGTCATAGCTAGGGGTCAAAAAATGTAATGGCACCATAATTCCGTGGTCGAATTTCCACTCTTCGGCGTAACTCACGTCACTTCGTTCCATCACTTTTTGGATTAGACGTTCTGACAATGATCGGTTGCCGGGAATTTTTGTCTTTTCGATGCCTAGCCATTCCGGGTTTTCGATAGGTCCTTCGTAGTAATCGGCCATGCCCATAGCGAAGCTCGGCATGTTGTTCATGAAGAAGTTGGCGAAATGTTCAGCAGCGACGACGATCAGAGCATCGGGTTCACTTGCTTCGAGTTGGCGACGCATGTCGTCGAAGGCTCCGTAAAGGCGGTCCTTAGCTGCGACGTCGGCCTGGTCCGCGCGCCCCACTATTCCAGGAGCATGGCTGCAAACACCGGCGAATACCAAAGGCATTGTCTATCTCCCGTTCTCTATGTTGCTTGTTTGGCCGAGCCGGTCTGAGTGGGTTTGAACGCCTTCGTATCCGGTTACCGCGTAGACGCCCTCACGAACTGGCCCGTGTTTATCCAATCCATCTCGCATTTGTTGCAAATAGTCTTGCCATTCAATCGAATGAAGCGCAGCGAAATGCATCAAGATTTGACCGTTGACTCCGAGGTGAAAGAGCAACCCGATGTCAGGCTCGGTTAGAGCACGCTGCTCTTCGTCTGACAGGTCGAAACCTGTGAGCGCGCCGCGTCTATCAGCCGCGTATCGGGACTGAACATCCTCATCGCGGTTGAGTTCAAACAGAAACTTCTGCACGTAGTACAGGCTCACCGTTTCAGATTCTAGGGTGATGGAAGCGAATCAAGACCGGAGGCTTCCTATGGGAATGTTCAGCACATTGCGATCTGTTGTTCGATTCCGGACATATGAACGTGATCGAACCCTGAGGAAACTGTCAAAAGCAGCGGATGTTGGTGACCTGAGAACCATGGCCAAGAAGCGCATGCCGGCAGGTTGTTTCGACTACATCGACGGAGCAGCCCAAGATGAAGTGACTGCAGTTAACAACGTTTCGTCGTTCAAGAATTACTACTTCCGACCCAGGGTCCTGAGAGACGTCGCCGCGATTAGTACAACGACGACACTATTAGGCGGCCAAATACCGTTCCCAGTGATGATTGCCCCTACCGGCTTTGATCGCATTGCTCACAGCCAAGGCGAATTAGCGGTAGCTCGGGCAGCGCAGAGGGCGGGAATCCCGTATTCATTATCGACGATGGGTACACGATCGATTGAGGAAGTCGCTGAAGTCAATGATGGAAGAAAGTGGTTTCAGGTGTATGTCTGGCGTGACAAACCACTCCTTAAAGAGATGTTGGAACGAGCCGCCGCCTCGGGATACGAAGGCATCATGATTACCGTCGACACTGCTGTTCTAGGACGTCGAGAACGTGACGTACGACGAGGATTCAGTCTGCCTCCGAAAGTTGGCTTGGACACCATCATCGATGGGATCCGTCATCCCAGATGGACTTCGGACTTTCTGCGAGCTGAACCAATCCAATTCGCGAATGTCAAAGGAAGTTCCGCAGTCGGGGACGGGTCAACCCCGGTCACTTTGTCCGACTACATCAATAGCCAATTTGATCCGGCACTTTCCTGGAGCGACATCGAATGGTTTCGAGACAATTGGCCCGGCATGATCATGATCAAAGGCGTGCAGACGGTGGAAGACGCAGAAATAGCCGCTGACATGAAACTAGATGGGGTGATTCTCTCTAACCATGGAGGTCGTCAACTTGACTACGCTCCATCACCAATCGACCTCGTTGCACCCGTAGCTGACGCAGTCGGCGATCGCACCGCCGTCATTTGTGATGGCGGCGTGAGGAGAGGTAGCGACATTGTAAAGGCTGTTGCCATGGGCGCCGATGCCTGCATGATTGGCAGGGCCTACTTTTATGCCCTAGGAGCGGCAGGTGAACGGGG
>SGYJ01000042.1 GCA_004214275.1 Acidimicrobiales bacterium
GGCGAGTGGTTTACCCTATTTCGACTTGTCGCTTCAGCATGTGACACGCAGCCATTTGCGACGCATGCGACGCTGGGGTGACGGCGGAAAGTTTCTGGAACGGATCAGAAGAATTCGTGAGCTGTGCCCAGAGGCGGTGTTCAGATCCAATTTTATTGTCGGGTACCCAGGGGAAACCGAGGATGATCAGGCCGAGCTAGTGTCATGGTTACAAGAAGCCCAGTTGGATTGGTGCGGCTTCTTTACCTACTCGCGCGAAGAGGGTACGTACGCGGCGAATCTTGAAGAACAAATCGCCGAGGAACTCATGAGAGAGCGGCACGCAGAGCTGAGCGAAATCCAAGACGTAATAACGGCGGATCGTCGTGACCGGCTTGTCGGGCAAAAGATTGAGGTATTGATCGACGTGCCCGGCGTCGGCCGGTCCCATCGGGAAGCACCCGAAATAGATGGAATAGTAAAAGTTCCACCGATTCTGAAACCGGGCGAGATTTATGATGTGGTTGTCACCCGGGCAGAGGGTCCCGATCTTGAAGCCGTGCTAACAGAAATATCTTGATGGAAGAAGCGGACGAAACAGGCACTCCCACGTATGGGCCGACTGCGCTTGCTACCCCTGCAAACTTTGTGACCGTAGCCCGCATCTTAGCGACGCCGGTATTTGTGTTACTCATTGCCAATAGCGACCCATCGTGGGTGACTTTTGCCGTCGGATTTACGATTGGTATGTCTGATTTTGCTGATGGTTGGTTGGCGAGACGACAAGGCGCTACAAGATCCGGAGCTTTCTTAGACCCGCTCGCTGACAAGGTACTGGTATTGGGCGGAATGTTTGCCCTAGTAGTCAATGACCAGTTTCACTGGGCCCCGGTAGCGACAATTGCGCTTCGGGAGTTAGTAATCAGCGCTTACAGGTCTCGAGCTGGACGTCGGGGGATAACGGTCCCCGCGACGAAGATGGCCAAATGGAAGACGTTCGTTCAGCTTTGGGCTATTGGATTTGCGGTGATTCCACCGATAGCGAGTTCAGCACATTGGATTGCTACCGCAACGCTGTGGCTTGCAGTGTTACTCACGTGCCAAACGGGAGTTTCCTACATGGTTGGTGCTCGGAAAATGGCGCAGGCCCAATTGGGTGATGATTTCTAGGGCTTTGGTGTGGCCGTGTTGTTGAGCCCATGGGATAGAAGTGCCCGCACCGGGTGCGAAGAGCAATAGGGTCAAGACATGAATTGTGAAGTAATAGCCGTTGGCACCGAACTGTTACTTGGGCAGATCGTGGATACCAATTCCTCGTGGATCGGCGAACAGTTGGCGCTCACAGGCATTGACAGTCACTATCAAACCAAAGTCGGTGACAACTGGACCCGGATAGAGGAGGCGGTGCAGTTAGGTCTGGAGCGAAGCGACGCGGTCATAATGTGCGGTGGTCTGGGGCCCACCCAAGATGACATCACCCGCGAAGTCATAGCGAGCGTCGTCGAAGCTAATTTGGTCCTTGATGAAGGAATAGCGGACCGGATCCGAGAGATGTTCAAAACTCGGGGTCGCGAGATGCCCGAGAACAACCTGCGACAGGCCATGGTGCCTGAGGGTGCTCGAACTATGGCTCAGCAGCCGGGAACAGCTCCTGGTTTGGTTGTGCCGGTAGAAGCTGCGAATGGCGACCAGAAAGTCATATATGCGGTTCCCGGAGTTCCTTACGAGATGAAAGAGATGGTTCTTGGAACTGTCCTTCCTGATCTACAGGCTCGATCTGGGATCACTGCTGTGATTGAAAGCAGAGTGCTGAGAACGTGGGGTCAAAGTGAATCTGGACTAGCGGAGATACTCAGTCAACGAATAAGCGACCTAGAGGCAGCGGGCAATCCGACATTGGCTTTCCTTGCAAGTGGTGTGGAAGGCATCAAGGTCCGAATTACGGCAAAAGCTGCTACTTCAAGTGAAGTTGATCGGATACTTCAAGAAGAAGAACTCTTTCTAAGAGACTTACTTGGCGACCTCGTGTTTGCTGTTGACGAAGACAATATGGAGTCAACGGTTCTGACGCTTCTTGCCGACAGAGGGTTAAGCGTTGGGGTGGTAGAAACAACTACAGCCGGTTATCTCGCTCATC
The DNA here is from genome assembly GCA_004214275.1 of Acidimicrobiales bacterium. Classification (GTDB taxonomy): domain Bacteria; phylum Actinomycetota; class Acidimicrobiia; order Acidimicrobiales; family Poriferisodalaceae; genus MedAcidi-G3. The sequence goes on from SGYJ01000042.1 coordinate 2,117, forward strand.
GCCTAGCAACAGCTCGAAGCGGGACCGAGGCATTTTCGGGAGGGGTTGCAGCTCGTGGCGCTGGGATCTTGTCATATCTGCTTAAAGGAGACCCTGGTGCATGGCAGCCCGATGAAGCTGCGATGCAATTAGCGCGAGTAGCGCGAGGAATTTTGGTGTCTGATGTCGGCATCGCCACCACCTCCATAGAAGACCCAGCTCGAGCGACTGAGTCTCATCCCTTTGGAACTGCGTGGCTGGCTGTGTCCATGGAGGGTTTTGAGACGGTAGAGCAGGTAAGCCTTCCGGGTGATCTCGAAAGGATTCGCCAGTTCAGTGTCATTTCTCTACTCAACCTTCTGAGGCTTCATTTGGAAGGATCTCGCTCTTAACTGTGGCTAGAGCCTTCATAGCGGTTCCACTTCCTGAGTCGATCTGTGTCAATTTGCTTGAGTTGAATCGCAATCAGCGGGGGATTCGTTGGAGTTCTCCAGACCGGTGGCACATAACGGTCCGATTTTTCGAAGATGCCGATATGGGACAACTCGAGCAATTGTTTTTTCAGATAGAGGCGCAAGAAGCTGTGGGCAGTTTAGGTCCGAGGGTGAGCCGGCTCGGCGAGCAGATTCTCATTGTTCCCGTAGGTGGCTTATCGGTTTTGGCTGAGCAAGTTCGGGCTGCCACAGCACCGCAGGGTTCCAGTGACCAGCTGCCGTTTGTTGGTCATATCACTCTGGGTCGAATGAAAGAAACTGGTAGCGCAGAGCTAGAAGGGACAGCGATCGAAGGGGCTTTCCGAGTTGATCGGTTGCTGTTAGTTGAAAGTCGTATCGACTCGGGAGGCCACGCCCACACTGTCGTTGGTTCTCAGCCACTGTTGCAGTAGTCAGTTTTCGCAACCGGGCGCTACTTCTGACAGGCTGTCGCCATGCGCTTTAGCTTCTGGACAGGTAATGGCCAATCGTGGGAAGACACTCTCGAAGGGTGCCGCTACGCAGAGAGCACTGGATGGGATGGCATCTGGTATGCCGATCACTTCATGCCCAATGAAGAAAACGTCGACCAACCGATCCATGAGGCATGGTCGGTGTTGGCAGCGATAGCTGCCTGTGTTCCGCGTGTCCGGATTGGCCCGTTAGTGGCTGGAAACACCTATAGGAACCCGGCGCTCACGGCAAAGATTGCTGCGACTATCGATCACATATCTGGTGGCCGGGTTGTGCTTGGTATAGGCGCAGGCTGGCAGGAGAACGAACATGAAAAGTATGGGTTCGACTTTTCGACCGTCAAAGGTCGCCTTGATCGGCTCGACGAAGCGGTGGAGATCATAACTTCGCTCTTGGTAAACAACCGCACCGATTTTCAAGGTGAGTATTACAGCGTTACCGACGCTCCTCTTGATCCCAAACCAATACAAAACAAGATCCCCCTCATGATCGGGGGTGGGGGTCGTAAGCGGACATTGCGAACCGCAGCGATACATGCCGACGAATGGAACTATTGGGGAATGCCTGACGACATAGAAGAACTGTGCGGGGTGTTGAATGCCCATTGCGAAGATGTCGGCCGCGACGGAAAAGAAATCCAAAGATCGGCTTGTGCCTTGATGTTTATTGGCGAAGACGAAGAGAAACTCTCACGTTTTCGTGAGACAGACTTCGGGCGAGCCACGATCGTGGGAACACCAGCGGAAGTTATTGACATAGTTGGGGCGTACTCCGAGGTGGGATTAGACGAGTTAATAGTCCCTGACTTCACTTTCGGGCCACTCGAACGCAAGAAAGAGTCGATGGATCTCTTTATTGAGCAGGTAGCGCCTCAATTCCGTTAACGGTTTAGAAGCGATCGTTCCGTCTAAGACCAATCGACCTCGGTAACTAATTGACCCATCCGCTTCTCAGCTTCTCGGGTTTGACCGCCGGAATCCAGGAAACTGCGCATCGCTGGTTCAGCCTCTTGGGTCCGCAGGAGCCGCTGAAAAAGATAACGCTCCTCCATCAATCCGTCGCTCAGTGGAAGAGTGTCAGCGTTGTTTACAGCTTCTTTAGCTAATGCCACGGCGTGAGGTGGAAAGGAGGCGATTCGGAAAGCTAGGTCGGTCACGAAGGGGCGTAACTCATCAGAAGGAAGTGCTCGATTGAGATAGCCCCAAGTTTCAGCAGTTTCAGCATCGATATCGACGCCTCCCAGAATGATTTCCATTGCTCTACCCCGACCTACCAGGCGAGGTAGTCGTTGAGTTCCAGTGCCGCCGGGAAGTATTCCGATAGGAACTTCCATTTGATTCACCACTGTCTTACCCAGTGCACCGAATCTCATGTCGCAGGACATTGACAGCTCGCTACCTCCGCCGCCGACTCGGCCTCCAATTTCAACAATCGTCACCTTGGGCATTGTTCTGTACGTCTCGCACATCAAATGAAAGCCAACTAACTCTTCGGGTTTCTCGGCTGGTCCCTCGACCGGGAATTCCAAAATTGCCGAAACATCAAAATGGGCAATGAAAAAGTCTGGGTCATCGCTGCGCAGAACAACGACCCGTGCTGAGTCATCTTCGGACACTTGGGCCCCAAATTTCGCTAACTCTCGAAATAAGGAAGGGGTCATGACGTTCATCGGGGGAGCGTCGATAGTCACGAACACAACCCCGTTAGTACGTTCGATCTTCAGAAATTCGAATTCCTCATCGGCTATGTAACTGCTCATCTCAAGAGTCTCGCGGCTTCGCCGAGTAAATGCTTAAGATCTCGTGGTATAGAACATTCGTTCGATACTTGCCCGAACAGGTGTTCGGATGTACCTTAATTCTGTCCGCACAATTTCAGGGTCTGACCCTGACCGTACGGTTTCCACCAACAGGGTTAAGTATCTGCCCGTTAACCAAAGTTGGCTTTAGGTGAAGCCAAAGATACGTCCGAGGAGGACCAGTAGCGTGGAACGAGAAAAAGCACTCGATATGGCACTGTCACAGATTGAGCGTCAATTTGGCGAGGGCGCTGTTATGAAGATGGGTGAACGAGGCCAAATGAAAGTTGAAGCTGTGTCGTCAGGCAGTTTGGCAATCGACATGGCTCTCGGCATCGGTGGTCTTCCGCGTGGTCGAGTCGTAGAGGTTTATGGCCCTGAAGCATCGGGGAAATCTACTTTGGCAATGCATGTCGTAGCGGAAGCTCAACGTAATGGCGGAATCTGCGCTTACGTGGATGCTGAACACGCCATGGATCCTGACTATGCCAAAAACATTGGTGTTGACGTTGACGAATTACTCATCTCGCAGCCTGATACTGGTGAGCAGGCTCTTGAAATCACCGACATGCTTATTCGTTCAGGGGCGATAGATGTCGTCGTAATTGACTCGGTAGCTGCTTTAACGCCACGTGCCGAAATTGAAGGTGAAATGGGAGACACCCACGTCGGCTTACAAGCTCGTCTGATGTCGCAAGCTTTACGCAAACTCACTGCCAATTTGAATAAAACCAAAACCATCGTCATCTTTATCAACCAGCTGAGAGAAAAGATCGGTGTCATGTTTGGTAGTCCTGAGACGACACCGGGTGGGCGGGCCTTGAAGTTCTACTCGTCGGTCCGAATAGATATCCGTCGGATTGAGGCGATCAAGTCTGACGGCGAAATAACAGGCGGACGGACGCGCATCAAAGTTGTTAAGAACAAAGTGGCTCCACCGTTTCGACAAGCTGAATTTGACATTATGTATGGCAAAGGAATTAGCCGTGAGGGTTCACTTGTTGATGTTGGAGTGGAACAAGGAATCGTTAAGAAATCAGGTGCTTGGTATACCTACGAAGGTGAACAACTTGGACAAGGTCGTGAAAACGCCAAACAATTCTTGACGGACAACCCAGAAGTCATGGTTGAGATTGATGGTCGGATCAGGTCCCAACTTGGCATTGGAGAAGCCGAAGTCGAAGTAGCCGATACTGAAGCTGAGGTCGAAGAAGTTCTTGATGCCGTTGATGAATAGTCGTCAACAGGTCCGTTTGCTGCAAAGCTAGGAATTAGTAATTGATGGTGTGTTGACGGACAGATGTTGAGCATTTGTGGTTGTTGAACCATCAGTAGGCCGTCTAGCGCTATAGCTTTACATCAACTCGAACTCGTTCTGGGATGGGTGTGATGGCCGAAAAGCAAGAAAAGCCGCAAAACGTATTCAATTTTGACTACACACGTGACGCCAAAGAACGACCCTCGCAGGAATATTACGAACAGGTCAAAGAAAAGTTTGCGTCCGAACGAGACCTCAGGTTGGGGTATCGCCCGCCCGGCACGGACAACTACACCTCTGATTTGAGTGGCGATTTAGCGAAATACGCCGTCGATCCGTACGGTCACCAGGTCGAAGACAGAGAAGCTCTCAATGACTCGGTGGAGGTTTTGTTTATAGGTGGTGGCTTTTCAGCCTTACTGACTTCTGCGCGGCTGAGAGAAAAGGGTGTGGAAAGCATACGGATCGTTGAACGTGGAGCTGATGTTGGAGGTACCTGGTATTGGAACCGTTATCCGGGGGTTGCCTGTGACGTTGTTGCCTACGACTACCTGCCGTTGTTGGATGAGACAGGTTACGTTCCGAGTCGCCACTACGCCGGAGGTCAAGAGATATACGAATACTGCAAGATGATTGCAGAACGGTTCGACCTGTATGACCTCGCCGTCTTTGGGACGACGGTCACTTCTACGGTCTGGGATGAAGAATCAGAGACGTGGATCGTGGAAACCGACCAAGGTGACACGATGAGAGCTCGTTTCGTCGTGTGTGCCAATGGCACGCTCTCCAAGCCAAGGCTCGCAAAGATCGATGGGGTAGATCAATTCACTGGCCACTCCTTTCACACCTCACGGTGGGATTACCAATACACGGGATCAGACCTCGAAAATCTCAGAGGCAAACGAGTCGGAATAATCGGCACAGGGGCTAGCGCAGTTCAAGCAATACCGGAATTGGGGAAAATGGCGAAAGAGCTTTACGTTTTCCAACGGACCCCATCCTCTATCGACGTGAGAGACGATTGGGAAACTGATCCAGAGTGGGCAGAGACACTAGAACCAGGCTGGCAGGCAGCGCGTCGTTCGCGGGCAATTGAAGGACCGCAAGTTTCGGATGCTGTGAAAGCGAGAAGGGCAGCAATGTCGCGTGAAGAAAAGGTTCGTCGCCAAGAAAACGCCAACATCGATGCCATGATGCGAATTCACAACCGGATCGACGAAGTGGTTGAAGACCCCGATACAGCAGAATCTCTGAAACCTTGGTACATGCTCATGTGTAAACGGCCGTGCTTTCACAACGAGTATTTACCAACCTTTAATCGACCCAATGTCACGCTCGTCGACACCGAAGGCCAAGGCATAACTCAAATCAACGAAGACGGACCTGTGTTTGACGGTGTGCAATATGAACTTGATGTGTTGATTTATGCGACCGGCTTTGAAGTGCAACAAACAGGTATCTATAACCAGATCATTGGTGAAGAAGGACTGGACCTTAACGCTAAATATTCTGACGGTATTCGGACCCTGCTTGGCATACATTCACAGGGCTACCCCAACCTCTTCATCATGGGCGGATACCAGGCCTTCTTCGCGTTCAATTTGACGGATGTGCTGAATAGTCAGGGGGAACACATAGCTGAGTGCATCGATTTTGTTCGCCAAAACGACATACACAGCCTCGATTGCACTCATCAAGCCGAAGAGCAATGGGTACAGGAAGTGATTGCCCATCGCGGGAAAACGAATAGGAATCGTGATTGCACCCCCGGCTACTACAACTTCGAAGGAGCCGATAATCGCCGTCAGGACGGCAATTACAACGGGACAATGAAACAGTACCTAGGTCACATGTCTGAAATTCGAGAAAACATGGCAGACCACTTTGTGTTCACCCACCGGTAGAGACTGTTAGGTCGACTGTTGCCAGGTCGGGCATGCTCGACCCATAACAACGGGTTTCGCCCAATAACCTAATAAGCGTGAACCGCAGGTATGTAGTGCGCACCTATGGGTGTCAGATGAACGAACATGATTCGGAACGCATAGCCGGCCTACTTGAGATGGACGGTCTAGAGCAGACTGAATCCTTCGATGATGCCGATGTCATTGTTCTGAATACGTGCTGCATCAGGGAGAACGCGGATAACAAGCTTTACGGTCAACTAGGCAACCTCAAGAAGTTGAAAGAAGAACGACCCGATCTGCAGATAGCTGTTGGGGGTTGCTTGGCTCAAAAAGATCGTGACGGTATCCGCGAGAGAGCCCCCCATGTCGACGTGGTTTTTGGAACACACAATGTGGGGCGGGCAACTGATCTATTGGGCCACGCTCGCGTTAGCGGCCCTATCACTGAAATCATCGAGGAATCAGAATCATTTCCTTCCGCCTTGCCTGTTAAGCGAGACGCGCATCATGCTGCTTGGGTAACTATCCAAATTGGATGCGACAACTCGTGTGCGTTCTGCATCGTCCCGTCCGTTCGAGGAAAAGAGATATCCCGGCCGTACAGCGAACTCATAGGTGAAGTCGAACAATTAGCGATGGCCGGGGTCACTGAAATCACTTTGCTTGGTCAAAACGTCAACAGTTACGGTCGAGATCTCACCCTCAAGCTTCGCGGCACCCAAGTATCGGCTGAGTCCAGTGAACTAGTGGGAGAAGCCTGGGTGCGTGGACCTCACACAGCGCGGCCACTGTTTTCTGACCTACTTTGCTCTGTCGCTGAGGTAAGTGGAATTCGAAGAGTGCGGTACACCAGTCCGCACCCGAAGGACCTTCGTCCGGAAACTATCGACGCAATGGCTCAGGTTCCAGAAGTTTGTGAACATCTTCATCTTCCCCTGCAATCTGGCAGCGACGACGTCCTGTCCGCGATGCATCGCGGGTACACCGCTGATAGGTACATCGAAAAAGTAGATGCAGCCAGACGACAAATACCGGACCTGGCTTTAAGCACAGACATCATCGTCGGATTCCCTGGAGAAACAGACGTTGATTTCGAAAGAACTCTAGAGGTGGCCGCTGAGGTCAGATTCGACAATGCATATACCTTTGTCTATTCACCGCGACCTGGCACTGAAGCAGCTGAATTAGTGCAGCGTTTCGTTCCAGCGAAGATTTCGGCGGAACGTATGGAACGCCTCCGTCGGGTTATCGAAAGAACGAGCCTCAAGGGCAATGAGTCAAGAATCGGTCACGACGAAGAAGTGATTGTTGAAGGGCAGTCGAAACGCGATAGTGAAATGCTCACTGGCCGCACCCGCCACAATCGCTTAGTCCACTTTCCTGCCCAGGAAAAAATTCGACCAGGTTCTTATGCTCAAGTCCGAGTAACCGAAGCCCGCACCTTCAACCTGGTAGGCGAACTTCTCGAAGTGACTGCGGCGGCAAAACATCGAACCCGAATACCAGTGGTGTCTTCCTGACTACGCGTGCGCAACTGCAAAAGAGCCCGATAGTTGTCGTAGGGCCAACTGCCTGCGGTAAATCCGCGTTCGCGTTAGAAATCGCTCGACGGGTTCGCGGAGTTGAGTTGATATCGATTGACTCAATGCAGGTGTACCGCAAGATGAATATCGGTACTGCTAAGCCGACCATTGAAGAGCAACTTGAAACCCCTCATCACTTAATCGACTTAGTTGAACCCAGCGAAAGTTTCACCCTCGTCGACTTTCAGCAAGCTCACGACTCTGTTCGGCGACATATTGAGGAACGAGATGGGGTCCCGGTGCTTGTCGGAGGTACAGGACTCTACGTGCGGGCGATCGTTGATCGGCTGACCCCTCCTCCCCGGTTCACTCAGATAGCGTCGCAACTAGATGAGGAGCAGGACACCGAGGTGCTCCATAAGCGACTCCAAGAACTTGACCCGGTAGGCGCAGCAAGGATGGAGAACACCAACCGTCGGCGAATAATCCGAGCACTCGAAGTCTCAATTGGAACCGGCGAGCCGTTCTCATCGTTTGGTCCAGGTTTAGACAGCTATCCCGACGTGCCTTATCGAATTATTGGAATCGAAATTGATCGTTGCGAACTAGATGAGCGAATACGGCAGCGTTACGAGGACCAGATTGCCGCTGGTTTCTTAGAAGAGGTTCGCGCTTTAGCAGAAACCGAGCTCTCTGCGACAGCGGGACAAGCGCTTGGATATAAGGAGTTGTTGGCCCATATTCATGGGGAGATGTCGTTTATTGATGCTCTCGATTTAGCAATTCAGCGGACGAAACGCTTCGCGAGGCGGCAGCAACGCTGGTTTAAGCGTGACCCTCGGGTGGAATGGGTACCCCGTGACCAACTCAGCACTCTCATTAATGAAATTTCGTCGTTGGAATAGGGTCAAGAACTGTGACAATGGTGTGGGAGCCTCCTATGCAGCTAACGAAACACCACGGTCTAGGAAATGATTTTCTTATCTGCTTGACGCGTGAAGAACCAGACGGAATTAGCGAACTTGCGAGTCAAATGTGCGACCGCCGCACCGGCATTGGTGCGGACGGTTTGATATTGGGCCTCCCCGGCAGCAACGGTGCCGACCTTTCTATGGTGCTCCACAACTCAGACGGTTCTTTTGCTGAGATGAGTGGTAATGGCATCCGATGCCTTGCCCAGGCCTATGCAATGGCGAACAAGACCGGCCCCGTGTCTCTCGAGGTCGACACAGCTGGTGGGCGTAGACGTGTTGCAATAGATGGAGATGGCCCTAAGGCACAAATCACCGTGGGCATGGGAGCGGTGGGGTCCGGTCCAGGAGTGCATGACGAAATAGGCAACGATCTCCGGGATTCGATGGTGGGTACCGCTGATCTTGGCAACCCACACCTGGTAGTGGTCGTAGATGACCATTCGGCAGTCGATATGACGGATTTGGGTGTTCGATACGAGGCTTACTATCCGGATGGAATCAACATCGAATGGATCTCCGTAAGCGATAAGGACCTAAGCGCTATCGACATGGTGGTTTGGGAGCGGGGAGTTGGGATAAGCCAAGCGTGTGGCACTGGAGCGACAGCAGCGGCCGTCCGAGCTCACCAATGGGGTCTTGTAGATCAAGAAGTACAAGTCCAAATGCCAGGCGGAGTGGTTCAAGTTCTTGTAGGCGAAGAACCAATATTGATCGGACCTGCCGAATATGTCGGAGCTATCGAAATTTCCGTATGACCGATTCTTTCGACGACCCGACTGACGACGCCACCCACCGCGGAGGTTTCGGAGAATTTGCTGGCGAAACGACAGGCCTAATCGATCGGTCCTTTCGCGAGCAGATTGTGTTGGTCGGAGTTCAGCTCCCAGGTGCTTCAGATGATCAAGTAGAAGCGAACCTCAACGAACTCGCTCAACTGGTTGATACTGCCGGCGCGGACCCGGTAGACCGGGTTATTCAAAAGCGAGAAGCCCCAGATCCGGCTACATACGTTGGAAAAGGTAAGGCAACTGAGATTCAAGAAACCTCAGACGGGGTAGATGCTGACACTGTCGTATTTGATGACGAACTCAGTCCAGCTCAGCAATTCAACCTAGAGAAGATCCTTAAACGAACAGCGTTGGACCGAACCGCGGTAATCCTCGACATCTTTGCTCAGAATGCGACAACCCTTGAAGGAAAGACCCAAGTTGAACTAGCTCAACTCAAATACAACCTGCCGCGGTTACGCGGGAGAGGAAATCAGCTGAGCCAACAGGGTGGTGGTATCGGGACGCGTGGACCTGGTGAAACTCAACTCGAAGTGGACCGACGAAGAATTCAACGACGATTGGCGAAGCTCGAAAAAGATTTATCCGGTTTAAGGCGAACGAGAAAAAATCAACGGAAATCACGCCGACGTTCTCGCTTTCACACGGTCGCCATCGTTGGCTACACCAATGCCGGGAAGTCAACGCTGCTCAATCGCCTTACCGGAGCTGGAGTGCTCGTAGAAGATCGGCTTTTTGCAACTCTTGACGCAACGACCCGCCGTCTACAACTGCCTGGTGGGGAAACCGTCCTAATGACCGACACCGTTGGTTTCATCCAAAAACTGCCAACAGGCTTAGTCGAAGCGTTTAAATCGACTCTCGAGGAGGTGGCTGAAGCGGATTTACTTGTCCATGTAGTGGACGGCGCTGGATCCGACCCAGAAGGCCAAATGACGGCGGTCCGCTCAGTATTAAGGGAAATTGGAGCTGGAGACGTGCCTGAACTCGTTGCTTTCAACAAATCTGATCAAGTGAAAGATGAAGGTCTACAACATCTCCTTCACCGGCATGAAGGCTCCCTTGCGCTGTCGGCGCGTACCGGTGAAGGTCTAGAACATCTTCTTTCTTCCGTTGGCGGTCGTCTGCGAAGCTTGACCGAGGTAGTTGACTTGCTAATTCCGTGGAGTCGCGGTGATGTCATTGCAGCTGTGCACCGCGAGGGTGAAGTCCTCCTGGAAGAACACGCAGAAGATGGGGCACGAATCCGAGCTCGTCTCGATGAAATTTCTCAGGATCTCCTAGCCGAATTCATTGACGCAACTATTTCCGAGGAAACGAGATGAGAGACGAAGAAGGCTTTAAGCCACCTCCTTACCCCTACGACCGGCTCGACGAGCTAAAACCACTCGCTGCCCATCACGAAGGCGGAATAGTTGACTGCTCAATAGGTACCCCGATTGACGCTCCACCCAAGCAGGTTGTCGCGGCGTTAGCTAACTCTGACATGGAACGTAGCTATCCACCGTCAATCGGGACCCTTGCCTTTAGAGAAGAGATTGCTTCTTGGTCACTGAATCGCTTGGGGTGCAAGATCGACCCCGCTACTGAAATTGCTGCAGCAGTAGGAACGAAGGAATTCGTGGCTGGCCTTCCTCATTGGATGAAATTGCGCGATCCGAATCGCGACACAGTGCTGTACCCAGCTGTTAGTTATCCGAGTTATGAGATGGGCGCCACCTTGGCCGGATGTCGGTCAGTAGCTGTCCCGGTAGACGAAAACTGGTCAATTCAGCTTGAGGCGGTTTCTAAGGAAGACCGAGCTCGAGCTCTTCTTCTATGGGTCAACACACCAGGAAATCCTGCCGGCGGCTTAGATGATTTAGATGCCGTAGCAAACTGGGGACGAACCAATCAAATCCCAGTCTTCAGTGACGAATGTTATTGCGAATTTACTTGGGATGGTTCGCCCCGAACCATCCTGTCATCAGGCACGCAGGGCGTCGTATCAGTGCATTCTTTGTCGAAACGCTCAAATCTCGCTGGGCTTAGAGCCGGCTTCTATGTGGGCGACCCGGACATAGTCGATTATTTACGAGAAGTCCGTAAACACGCCGGATTCATGGTTCCGGGTCCGGCGCAAGCTGCTGCAGTTGCTGCACTGTCAGATCAAGACCACGTAGAACAACAACGGGAGACCTACTGGAACCGACTCAATCGTTTGTCGAACATCCTCTCCAATATGGGGGTAGAAGCTCCGTTGCCTCGAGGAGGTTTCTATCTGTGGGTTCCAGCGCCTGATGGGAATGCCTGGGCCTTCGTAGAACGTCTTCTGCAAGACATTGGTTTATTGGCATCGCCTGGGGAATTCTACGGACCTCTTGGCGGCGGATACGTCCGTATAGCTGCAGTCCAAAGTGATGAACGAATTCAGTTGTTAGAACAACGATTAGGTATGAGCTAGGTCACTCAAGCATCAAACCGTACCCTTGGAGTGGTGATCGATCTCCTTGACCTCGCTGCAGAACTAGTCGATATCCCGTCGGAAAGTCACGAAGAGACGGCGTTAGCTGACCTTTTTGAGCGACGGCTGAGAGATGGTTCAAACTTGGCAGTAGATCGAGTAGGTGACAGCGTCATTGCACGATCTGAACTAAACAACGAACATCGCCTCGTGATTGCCGGGCATCTCGACACTGTCCCTGCCAACGGAAACCAGCAAGCCCGCATCGAGGGAGACCGGCTCTACGGGTTAGGTGCCTGCGATATGAAAGGGGGACTGGCAGCCCAGTTGGCGACTGCCCTTGCAGTCGATGAGCCAGCAGTTGATGTGACGTTCGTGTTCTATCCCTGCGAAGAAGTAGCTGCCCAATACAACGGGCTGAGCCACCTCTTTGAAACCCATCCCCAGCTCGTTGATGGTGATGTAGCGCTTCTTGGAGAACCAACGTCTGCTGCTATCGAAGCAGGTTGTCAGGGAACGCTCAGAGTTAAGGCGCTGTATGCAGGTGAACGGGCTCACACCGCGCGCCCTTGGAAGGGTCGAAACGCGATACATCGGCTCGGGCCTATTTTGCGAGCGTTAGAACAGTACGAAGGCCGTCGGCCCGTCGTGGACGGCTGCGAGTATCGCGAAGCAATGCAAGCGGTGTATGTGGAAGCAGGCGTCGCGGGGAACGTTGTCCCTGACGAAGCGAGCCTGACGGTCAACTACCGGTATGCGCCGGACCGCACTCCAGAAGAAGCCGAAGAGCACGTCGCAGAACTATTAGGCGACTGCGACCAGCTGTTAATTGACGATCATTCACAACCCGCTATCCCTGCGCTGACCCACCCGCTACTGCGTCAACTTATAACCCGTAACAACCTTGAAGTCAGAGCAAAACTTGGATGGACCGATGTGGCGCGTTTCGCTGTAAATGGGATACCAGCATCGAATTTCGGTGCAGGGGACGCCTCGATCGCTCACACCCAGGGCGAATTCGTTGAACGTCACGAGATAGAACTCGTGCACGCTGCTCTCCTGGATTTAGTCAACGAAGGTGTCAGCTAAGGTCCAACATTTCTTCCAGAACCTTGGCGACCCCATTATCGATATTTGACTCGGCAACTTCATCAGCTGCTTGCAAAGTATCGGGGTGAGCATTAGCTACCGCTACCCCCCAACCCGCAGCTTTGAGCATCGCGTCATCGTTGGGCATGTCACCGAACGCGATTATTTGTTCAATGTTTATTTGTCTCTGTTCACAGAGCCTTTCGAGCCCAAAAGCTTTATCAACCCCGGGAGGCATGAGCTCAACAAACTGAAGTCCTGCATGCATGATGTTTGCCCGGTCTCCTACAACTGGGTTGATAAGAGCCGACGTTTCGTCAGCCGAAAGGTTCGGCACATTCACGAGTAACTTGTGAACTCTCTTATCAAGTAAGGGAATCACATCAGAAATATTGCTATCTAGTGGCCGTGACGCGAGTTCAAGCCATCTGCGCTCAGCTAGGAAATCGTCGCCCATTTCGACACAAAAGCCGGCATTTGGATGAGCCCTCCTTATTTCTGTCAAAAGGTCCGTAGCGTCGTCTAAGTCGAGAGTGGCGAACTGAGTGCTGACACCAGTCGAAGGTTCGTATGCCATCGCTCCATTGGCGCATATCAATGTGGTTGGAATCCCTGTCTGAGTAGGAATCGATGTGCAGTATCTCGGTGGTCGCCCTGTGACGACCACGAATTCAAGATCGAACTCTACGAGGCGCGCCAAAATTGCTCGGGTTCTCTCAGATATCTTCCTGCCC
>SGYJ01000043.1 GCA_004214275.1 Acidimicrobiales bacterium
GATCCATTCTTCCTTGGTGATCTCACCGATCGGTTTCTCGTCCCATTCTCCATAGTCCAGTTCAATCCAACGCTCATCAACGCGACACGGCAGCCCAAGTGGTTCCGCTGTTTGGAGTGCTCTTCGCAGCGGAGATGAGACAACTACGTCAATGGGACCCAACGCAGCTCCTATTTGCTTAGCTTGACGCACTCCCTCCATGTCAAGAGGGTTGTCGACTCGTCCCTGAAGAAGACCTTCGGCGTTCGCAACAGTTCTGCCATGTCGCACAATCAGCAGCACTACTAACCTCTCGTTCTTGGATTAATCAGGTCACGGTCGATGCGACCGCTTCGCATGAACAGCCGTCGTCGCTCAGGCTGGTTCATTCCCATTAGTTGCCAACTCCAGATCAACAAAGCTAAACCGATTATCTCCATACCTACGATCAGTAGAACTTCACGATCAGCTATAGGGATATTGGTCGCGCCACTTGTTAAGCCCGTAAACGGTCGCCAGAACGTTTCGGTGTCCATCCACGCTCCATCGAACACTAAATGCCAAAACATTCCTATTGGAACTGCCAAGGCATGTCTACGAAATTGACGTCGTCCAATGGTGCAAATCATCAACCCCGTCAACAGCAGAATCGGGGCGATAAGAGTGTGCATCAGGTTCGTCTTCCCCAAGAAGACATCTACTACGTCAGGCAGAAGAGCTCCGATGATTATCAAACGATGATCAATCGCTGGGTCACGAAAGGTGAACCACATCGCTATCAGAGCTGTGCCAGCAAACCACAACAACATGAATCGTTACCGCACTACAAGAGCGCCGCACTCGGGACATTCTGAGGGTTGGTTACTTGGCAATCGTCGAATTCGGTCAATTTCGACTGCCGCTATCTCCAAGAAACACGCTCCACACGATGTCCCTACTAGCCGACCTATTGCTGTATGGTCGCCCATTCGTTTCCGATTATCTTCGTAGAGTTTTACGAGATTGCTTCCTGCTCGCGTTTCGACCCCTCGTTTTTCCTCCACGACTGACTCGCGTTCGTCTTCAACTTCAGACAATGCTGACGCAATCTTGCCTTCGGTGACGGTGATTGCTTCTTGGCAGTTGCTCCGGGCTGTCGAAATTCGGGTTTCTTCGGCGGCGTACGGCTCAATTTTTTCCATTAGTTCAATTATCTGGTCTTCCAAGATCGACTGGCGTTTCGACAGAGAGTCAATTTCGCCTTGGAGCACCGCTGCTTCTTTGGGCGATGTCATATCTCCGCTGTACAGAGAGCTGGTTGCTTTCGCAACCTTGTCTTCCAACTGTTGGATTTCGGCCTCTCTGTCGTTTTGACTTTCCCGGAGTGTTGATAACTCGACCTCAATTTCGCCGAAGCTGTTTTTGAGTTCACTATCTTCAGCTTGAAGAATCGCTAACTGTTCGTATTCAGGCAATGTCTTGGAGCGGTGGGTCAGCTGTGACAGCCGAGTGTCAAGTTCCTGAAGTTCGACTAGGACCTCAAGCTCACTCAAAGCCGCCTCCTTGTTGATAGTTAACTGGTAACTCCTTACACCGGTTCTATCACGTTGCCTATCAATTACGTCCCATTCTCATCATCCACAGGGGGCTCCGTCGTAGTGGTAACAGGATTCCGGTTCGGCACGAGAGCGCAATTCAAGTACTCGTCTCGATGGACACCGGTGGCTGAAAGCTCAGTCATTCGACAATTGGCCTCCGGGTGCGGCAGGAAGATACCGGCGTCAAGGTCTACTTGAGTCATCGCGCATGGCAGATCAAATTGCATGAGACCACGTTCGGGACCTAGGTCGATGTCCACAGCACACTTCTCGTCAGCTAAGTACAAGGGTTGGGAGTTTCGTTGCGGAGGGGGTGGTTTCGAAAGTGGAATAATCTCTTGCTGTTCGAGCACACGGGTCATATAGGAACCCCAGATCCGCGCGGGAACCCAACCGCCAGTTCCCTCTCGGCCCTGTATATCGGTCATAGAGACTTTTTCTTCGGGGTGACCCATCCAGACTGCGGTGCTTAGGTGAGGAGTGAACCCCACGTACCAAGCATCACTGAAATCTTGCGCTGTACCGGTTTTTCCAGCGGACGGTTGACCGCTTTCGAGGCGAGCACGTCGACCGGTACCGGCTACCACGTTGTTAGCGAGCACCTCTGAAACCCAAGCGGCGGTAGTTGCTTTAATAGCACGACGCCCGCGGGGAACATGCTGGTACAACACCGACCCACTTGCATCTTCGATTTTACTGATGAAGAAGGGTTCCATTCTTAGCCCACCATTAGCAATCGCGGCATACGCCACTGCTTGCTCGAGCGGCGTTACCTCTTGAGCGCCTAAGGACATTGATAGGTAGGGGCGAAAAGAATCTTCGGAACTGCGGCCTAACAGGCGGTTAGCTACTTCCACGACATTATCCAGGCCTGTACGTATGCCTAGACGGACGAAGCCACAGTTTGAGCTTTTGAGGACCGCGAACTGAACAGTCCCAACCGCTCCTTCGTTTTCATTGAAATTGGTGACTTCGTAATCGACGTTGGGTGGATTAGGGAAGGTGCATGGTCCCATTCCGCTAATCGTGTCAAACGGAAATAATCCGGCTTTCTCAATGGCTGCTGCAAGCACATAGGTCTTGAAGGATGACCCTGGCTGCCTTCGTCCCTGGGTTACAAGATTAAATTGAAAGTCCGCAAATTCTGGGCCTCCGATGAATGCTTGCACAGCCCCGGTAGCAGGGTCCACAGATGCAACGGCGACCTCAAAATCACCTCCTCCTTCGGGTAACACGTCTTCCACTGCCTGTTCCATATGTCGTTGCAATGTCGGATCAAAAGTTGTCCAGACCCGAAGACCACCGTTGTATACCTGCGCAAAGCGTTCTTGATATGTCTCGCCCAATGCTGGATGGGCGAGCAGCGCTTCGGTGACTTCATCAAGGAAATAGTCCTTCCGTAGAGTTTCGTCAGTTCGTTGCGGGCTCCTATTGCGGTCAGGTAGTCCACGCTGTTCGAAGCGGTCTCGATCATCTACGGAGATGATTTCGGCATCTAAAGCACTTTGTAAAGACATACTTCGCCGCTTACCAACTATCTCGACATCATCAAAACCATCATAAATCCCGGGACTTCGGATGAGTCCAGCCAGGAATGCTGCGTCACCAACATCAAGTTCGTCGACGTTCTTACCGAAGTAGGTTTCAGATGCAGCTTGAAGACCGTAGGCACCATTACCGAAATAGATTTCGTTGAGATAAAACTCGAGTATCTCTTCTTTCGAGAATTCTTCTTCGAGTCGCGCTGCGAGCACAGCTTCACGAATCTTGCGACTAATGGAACTCTCATTTCCCACAACACGAAGTTTGACTATTTGTTGGGTAATAGTTGAGCCACCTTGAGTAATCGCTCCACTCGTTAGGTTCTGAATCATTGCTCGTGAAATGGCTCGGACATCAACGCCGTTATGGACCCAAAATTTATTATCCTCCACTGCCAACAAAGTGGCCAGTACGTCGTCGGGCACCTCGCCAATTGTCACGAGTTGTCGATCGATGTCGTACCTGAGAATTCCTATTTCATTTCCAACGCTGTCATATACCTCTGTTCTTTGCGCGCCCGGCGATAAATCAAGGTCTACGTCTATTCGTTCTCGGTCAACTGCGAACAGCGCTTCTTTGCTGTGGGGGCCAATAGCGATTCCGACTGCGGTAATCAAAACAGCGCAACCAAGAATGCTCACTCCCAGGATCGGTAGGCGTACCAGCCGTCGAAAAGCTCTCACTATCTATCGAAGGTACCGGCCAACAACCCTCAGAAAGCGTCGCTTACCGATAGTCGCTGTCATTCGGTCGCGTTTCTAGGCAATTATGGTCCTGTGTCTCAGCGCTCACTTCAAGATTTGTCCTTCGACCCAACTCGTACTTGGGTGATAGACGGAGGACCGAATCTCCCATCTCTGCCGAACATTGAGCCTCCGACGCTGGTTATTGCAGCTGATATGGGCTATCTGCACGCTCGAAATCTGGGGCTCCAGGTTGATGCGGTAGTCGGAGATTTTGACTCTCTCGACCGAGAAAATCTTGAAATGGCGAATTCGCAACTTGTGGTAGAAGAACACCCAGCAGATAAAGATGAGAGCGATTTAGCGCTCGCTTTGAATTTTGCCCGAACCGTCGGCGCCACAAATATCGACATCATTACCGGGGGTGGAGGCCGACTTGATCATTTGCTAGTGAGTTCAATGCTGCTAGCAAGCGACGAAAACGTTGATCAGCGAATTGTCACTCACTGTGGAACAAGTCGAGTCATGGCCTTAAAGCCCGGTAAAGCATTTGACTTATCTGATGTCGTCGGCTCTCAGATAAGCATGATCGCTCTTAGATCCAACTCGCGAATTTCCACTACAGGATTACGGTGGAATTTGTCGCGAGCTGATGCGTTTCCAATCTTCAGCAGTCTGGGGTTAAGTAACGAAATTACCGACTATCCGACAATTGAAGTAGACCACGGTGTTTTCCTGGTAATAGTGACTTCTCGTGATCTCTAAGCACGCAAGGTTCCCCCTGTTTACATTTGTCATCGCCAGTGTCCTAGCGGTTGGGTGCGGGACTTCAGATCGGGAAACTCAAACGGTGAGGCTCCTCACCCATAAGGAGTTCCAGTTACCCGAAGAAGCACTTAAAGAGTTCACCGAGAAGACTGGAATTGAAGTTTTGGTTTTTCTCGAAGAAGACGCGACTTCCATGGTCAATCTTTTAGAAAGATCTTCCGACAACCCAGTTGCCGACGTTGTTCTGGGAATAGACAGTCTCGAACGACGACGCGTAACCGAGAAGAGGCTGGTGGAGCCATATCGGCCGATCGCAATCGATCAACTTGATCCCTCTCTTGTTTTACAGGATGCGATGTTGACCCCAGTAAGCCAATTGGCTGCTTGCTTGAACCGTTCCAAGTCGAGATACGAACTTCCGAAACGGGCTGTAAACGAGCTTCCTGACCAAGGAAGCATCCCCCTACAAGCCCCGACAAAGATCAGCGACATGGTCGAGCGTCAGCACGCTGAGACTGCCGTGATTCCTGATCCGCTCTCAAGTCGTCTCGGCATCTATTTTTTGGTCGCTCTTGAACGACTCCATCCAGAAGGCGTCGAGGGAGTTGTCCCGTGGCCGAAACTGCTTGACGAAATGTTGAGATGGGGGCTTGAGGTCGCTCCGAGCTGGGAAGAGGCTTGGTTCAGCCGTTTCCAACCTTCCGCTGGACCCGAAAGTACCGAAACACGTTCTTTGACCTGGGGTTCTTCTGGCATGCCAAGTGTAAGCGTCCGATTTATTCCAGAGTTGCCTGAGGAAGTTGATGTGGCGGTAGTTGACAGTGGTTGCATCAAAGTCGTGAATTACGCGGGCATTATCAGCAATACCCCTAACCGACGTGATGCAGGTCGCTTAGTCGATTCTTTCGTAGAGCCGTTATTTCAATATGGTCTGCCTGACCGGTACGGAAGTCGGCCAGCTAGAACAGACATCTTGAAAACTGAAGCCTGGCGGCGATTCGGCGTCGACGTGACCGCCATACCAATTGACGAGTGGCGGATAGGGCCTCTCTGGCAACAATGGCTACTGACTTGGAAACAAGTTGCGGACACCGTGGCAAGTGGCGAAGAGCCCGTACCACCAGTCGTCCAGGTGACCTTGCCATCTCAATAGCCACTTCGCCTCCACCAACGAGACTCAACTACCGGCGTTGCCCATAGTCACCCCAGGCCTTATCTCGCTCCGCAATAGCGTCACGAAAATCACCATCTGTGATTCGTGACGCCCATTCCTGTGCTTCGGGGGTGTGTCGAGCTATTCCATCGAAAAATGTGCCCAACATCTGGGATGACCGCAAACCCATATTCTCAAAAGTCTGATTGATCAGCAGTTTGTTTAAAGCCAACTGGTTGCTTGGGATGCTGGCAAACCGTCGCGCTTCTTCCTCGGCTGCACGCGACAGGTCTTTTGCCTCACAGACATGCGATACCAGGCCGATCCGAAACGCTGTTTCAGCGTCGATTGGTCGACCTGTCAATAAAAACTGTTTGGCATGCTCTAGGCCAATTCGGTGAATCCACATCATGGTCGTCGGGGTTCCGTAGATACGACTCGGGGCGTAACCAATTTGTGCGTCGTCCGCCATAAACAGCAAATCTGCGCACAACAACAAGTCGGTCGCACCACCAATCGCCCAACCCGAAATTTCGGCGACTACCGGCTTGGGGCACTCCCAAACTTTCATAAAACTTCGAACGTTGGCGGACATTGATTGGTAGTCCCGTACCGGGTCCCATATCTCACCATCTGAACCATCGTTATTCGCCAAGAAGTCAACGAGGTCATAGCCCGCAGAAACGTTGGGGCCGGCCCCTCGCAGAACTATTGCGGCCACCTCATCACTAAATGTGGCCTGGTCTACGCATTCTGCTACTCGACTTATGACTTCTGCGGTCAAAGTATTCAGACGTTCGGGGCGATTAATGGTGATGAGCGCGATCTTGTCTTGTTCTGCGTACAAAACTGAGTCCGTCATGAGATCAGCCTCCAGTACCGCTCTACGGTTGCCGTAGAGTAGTCGGCGCAGTCCACCAACAGGATCTGTTTGTTCAAATCCAGTGGGCTGCAGGATTTTCGAAAAGGACCAACGATGCTAGAAACAACGACCCTCGGCGAAAGAACCGGTTTACAGGTGCCGAGACTCTGTTTGGGAACCATGAACTTTGGGGAACCTGGACGAGGTCATCAAGGCGACTGGACCCTCGGAATTGATGAAGCGCGCCCAATTTTCGAAGCTGCTATCGAATCAGGCCTCTTCTATTTCGATACAGCAGACATCTATGGAGTGGGCGCCTGCGAAGAGGTTGTTGGTCAACTGCTGCGTGAATTGCTCCCTAGGGATCAATACGTCATTAACACGAAAGTTGCTATGCCCATGGGTCGTGGCGCTAACCAAGGAGGGCTTTCTCGTAAACACATCATCGAAGGTGTCGATAACTCTCTTCGACGCCTTGGCCTTGAATATGTTGACCAACTAATCATTCACCGTCACCCCCACGCCATAAGAGGGGCGTCGGCGGGGCCAATCGAGGAAACCTTGGAGGCTTTGAACGACGTCGTCAAGGCCGGCAAAGCCCTCCACATAGGAGCTTCTTCGATGTTTGCGTGGCAGTTCGCCGAGCTTCAATTAACTGCGAAAATCAACGGCTGGACCCAATTCGTCAGCATGCAGAACCATTACAACCTCATCTACCGAGAAGAGGAGCGTGAGATGAACCCCTATTGTTTGAGCACTGGAGTCGCTCTTCAGCCATGGTCTCCACTAGCTCGCGGCATCCTGGCTGGTGCCTACCAAGGAAGTCTGGAAGGAGGGACGACCGATAGGTCCAAAGGCCAAGACCGGACCAGGACGGAATCTTTGTATAGAGGTGAAATGGATTTCGCTATCGCTGACCGCGTTATAGCCCTTGCCAACGAACGTGGATGTCGCCCTGCCCAAATAGCAATGGCATGGTTGTTATCCAAACCAGGAATTACAGCACCTGTTGTCGGTGTCTCTCGTGTTGAACAATTAGAACAATTGGTGGAGGCCTGCTCAATCGAACTATCAGTGGAGGATGTTTCTCATCTCGAGGAGCTGTACCAACCGGTAGAAAATCTGCTCTCAATTGGAACTTCCTAACTTTCCTCCTTCTGACATTCTTCTCGCTCGCAAGCGTTGAGAGAGCTAGCCTCTGCACTCAATCAATCCGGGGTGCATCCATTACAAACCTCGGGATCGAAAGGCTTTAACGTGAAGGCAGCAGTTCTAAACGAAATTCCGGGTGAACTCAACATCACCGAAGTCGGCATAGATAAACCAGGGCCGCGTGAAGTGCTGATTCAAACCTCAGCGGCGGGACTATGTCACAGCGACCTCCATTTCATGGAAGGTCTGTATCCCTACATGACGCCCGCAGTGCTTGGACATGAATCAGCCGGTGTGGTTGAAGCAGTCGGTTCCGATGTCACCTATGTGAAGCCCGGCGATCATGTGATCACATGCCTTTCAGTCTTCTGCGGCCACTGTTCATACTGCATGGAGGGGAGGCCATCGATTTGTTCCGGTAAGGATCTTGAATGTAATCGCGGACCTGACGAGGCTCCCCGCCTCACTATTGATGGTGCTCCCGCGTGGCAATTCCTTAATCTTTCATCATTCGCTGAACAAATGCTGGTGCATGAACACGCGATCGTGAAAATCCGTGAGGACATGCCCCTTGATCGTGCGTCACTGATTGGCTGCGGCGTTATGACCGGAGTGGGCGCAGTTTTTCGAACTGCACGAGTTGAACCTGGAGAAACTGTTGCTGTGTTTGGTGCAGGCGGAATTGGGCTCGCCGCCGTTCAGGCTGCCCGAATTGCTGGTGCCGGACGCATCATCGCTGTCGACATGCTCGACAACAAGCTTGAAGTCGCCCGCCAAATGGGGGCCACCGACACTGTTAACGCAGCTGATACCGACGCCGTTTTGAGTATTCACGAGATGACGGGTGGCGGAGTGCACAAATCTTTTGAAGCTGTGGGCTTAAAGCAAACAACCGAACAATCTTTCCAAAGTTTGCGAAATGGCGGCACAGCGACTGTTATCGGCATGATTCCAATCGGGACGAACATCGAAATTCACGGTGTTGATTTCTTGATGGAAAAGAAGATTCAGGGGTCAAATATGGGATCGAACCAGTTCCGGACTGATATGCCCCGACTTGTTGATATGTATCTCGATGGTCGCCTAATGCTGGATGAAATGGTGTCAGCAAGAATTAGCTTGGAAGAAATCAATCAGGGCTTCGAAGCGATGAAATCTGGGTCAGTAACAAGGTCAGTCATCACTTTCGACTAACTGAGAATTGCCGAAATTCGCGATTACCAGTCATAGATAGTGTTCATAACTCCGCGTACTCTTCCGACGAGCGTGCACGAATTGATGCCTTTGGCCCTTAAGACGTTTACCGCTGCGTCGTTTAGGCGATCCACCAGCAAACGGCCGTCGTAAACGGCTTCGTCGATACTGGCAAATGCCGGGCCGACATCTGCGAGGGTGCCGAGGATCATCAGATCAGCACCGGCCCCCAAGGCCATAATCACTGCTTCTTCGATATTCCACCGGTCCGAGACGGCCCTCATATTGAGTGCATCAGTGACTACGAGCCCATCGAACCCGAGCTCTTCGCGCAGAAGACCTTGAATAGCCGCAGGTGACAGCGAGGACGGAAGGCCGTCAGTCAAATCAGGAATTTCACTGTGCCCAACCATGATGGCTGATTTCTTTGTTGCGATCGCTGCTTCGAAGGGAAGCAGGTCGCTCTTATCCAGTTCAGAGAGTGGTGGGCCTATTGCCCGCCCCTCATGTGAGTCTGCATCTGTCGTACCATGTCCGGGAAAGTGTTTGGCAACGGGCAAGACTCCACCATCACTTAAACCTTCAATCGTCGCGATCCCATAATCGATGACTAGAGCAGCGTCATTAGAGAAGGACCTGTCTCCAATACCCGGCCCGGCGCCTACATCCAGGACGGGGGCAAAATTAACATTGAAGCCCAACTCCAGCATCTGAACTGCGTGTCGTTCCGCGCGTTGGGCGACTAGCTCGAGTCGCTCATTTACTTGACGAGCAGCACTTGGTAGATCCGGCAACACGTGGTGTAGACGTTGAACTCGGCCACCTTCTTCGTCAGCAGCCATCAATAGCGGGATCCGGTCCGCGAACTCTTGGAGCTCATCAACCCTCCTGGCGATCCAAGGAGTGGCTCCTCCTGAAAGCAGGATGCCTGCGATCTGGTGATCGCGTATTTCTTGAACTGCGGCACCGAACTGAGGTTCAGTCATAGTCGGCAGAAGGAGTTGACCAATTCTTACTGCTCTGGGCAGTTCATCTACACACCCTCGATCAATGTCGTCTATCCATCTGCCCTGCATCAGCTGCTTGATCGCGAGTCCCGATAGCCATCCTGTCGGGCGGTCATGCCCGTTGAAGATTCTGGGTCCTGGATCGCCGATTGCCACCTTCGTGCCATTCGCGAGTTGGAGCCAAATTCCCAACGCCCCAGGGGCACCCTCGTGCGCGGTGCGAACCTTGTCGGTCAGTGGCTCGCTTTCCCCTAGCGGAGGAACAATGTTGGTTCCCACTACTTCAACAGACCCATCAGCAGAAACTACCCAGTACCCGATGCCGCCTGGTCCGTCGATTACGCCGACGATGGTCGGGTCAGGTTCCACATCTCCAACCGAAGTTTCCGCAAACGAAGTTTGAGTTCCCAGCGTTGTGACGCTGAAAAGCGCAACGACTCCTGCAAGAAGACACGTCCTCAGGGTCTGCCTAGCCATTTATGTCTTCGAGGCTGCGGTCGATCTCCGCTGAACTGGGGAGGAGATGGTTCAAGATAATCGTGTCTTCACCGGCGTCGCTCACGACAAGTGGCACCTCCATGGTGACGTGACGTAGCAAACAAAATGTGGCGTCTTGGGCTGGACAATAGAAAACGGTGGCATCGGCTTCCACACGAAGATTCTGTTCTTGTTCAATGTGTAATTCGAACAACTGCGGCATTCGAGGACCCTGCGCCTCGTAGGAGTTTCTTCCAACCACACGCGAACTTTCCGCGTTCTTGATTCGAGCCTCCAAGACAAATGTTCCTTCTTCATTGAATTCGTAACCCGTTGGCACCACGAAGTTGGTTAGCAGCTGAACTTTTCCTGGAGAAACCACGATTTGTGGGAAGGTCACTATTTCGTCTGAGGCGGTGCGATTAAGCAAGATCGCTGTTTGTTGGTTTGTCAGTTCGAGGGTCTTGAGGTGTCCTGTTGTCGTGTCGAGAGTTCGGATCTGATGATTGTTGGTATCAGCGATAAATATGACGTGTCCGGCCGCACTTAATCCGCTTGGTTCCGCTAGCTGAGCAACTTCCCCAGTCCCGTCTGCAAGTCCAGGTAGACCGTTTCCCGCCACCAACGCAGAGGTGCCTGTTTCGACTTCAATGATCTTTATCCGGTGATTGTAGGTATCTGCGATGTAGAGGTCACCGTTAACGACTTCGATACCTACTGCATGCTGCAACTGGGTGGATTGGCGATCCCCAGTTGAGTCACCCCAAGAGAACAGTCCACTTCCAATGAGGGTTCTTAGTTCGCCACTATCTCCCAGATCTATCGAACGGACAGCGCTTGCTTCAGGATCAGTGAACCATAGAGTCGCTCCATCAACTGCGAGACCTGAGGGTTGAGAAAGCGTGGCCGACATTCGATACCCGTCGTCGAGACCTTCCGCTCCAGTGCCGGCGAAAACGTCAATCCAACTAGCTACCTCTCCGTTTCTTGACAGGTCTATTACCCAAATCTGATGACGCCCTGCTCCGGCAACGAAGAGCTGTTCCCCGATCAGTTCGACGTCCCAGGGTGAGGCGAGGGAAGTCGCTAAGGGTGGTCCAGCTGCAATTCGGTGTGTTGGTTGTCCAGTACCCGCCAGGGTTGTCACAGTTTTTCTTGATAGGTCGACAACTCTTATCGAGTGGTTGCCGCGATCGGCGACGTACAAATATCGTCCGTTGGCTGAGAGTGCTAGCCCTTGTGGTTGTTTGAATTTGACATCGGGCCAAGCGCCGTCGGTATAGCCAGACACCCCAGCTCCGATGACACCTGAAATCTCTCCTTCGAGGTCGGTGATAAGCACACGATGATGTCCTGAGTCCGCTATGAAGAGACGGTTTGACGATTGGTCGGCAAGTACCTTGCCCGGGAAACTAAGTACGGTTGGAATGGGGTTGCTACTCGCAACGATCGTTCCCAGTGGGCGAACATCGATAAGGCCTGCTGCACCATATTCTCTGGCCATTTGGTCGACGACGGGTTGAAAAAGCGGATATATGCCTTCACCCGCATGGCTCCCTACGACTCGTCCAAGGGGATCGATTAGCACCAAGGTTGGCCATGCTCGGACTCGGTAGGAACGGCGGAGGTATTCGTAGTCATCGTTTACAACAGGATGCCGGATGCCTAACCGCTGCACCGCTTGTTGTATCGCAGGACTTGTCCTTTCATGATCAAATTTGGCCCAATGCACGCCTATCACTACGAGAGAGTCTGGGTATTCATCTTCGAGTCGATGTAAGTCAGGGATTACATGCAGGCAGTTGATGCAACCTTGCGTCCAGAAATCGAGGATAACTATCTTGCCTCGAAGGTCCGAAACTAAAGACAGCGGCCGTTGGACGTTGAACCAATCGAGGGCAGGGGGAATCTCAGGGGCGGCTATTTCGCCTTGGTAGGTGAAATCGATATCAGCTGCAGGTTGAGTAGAGGGCGAAGTCGATTGTGGAACTTCAGATGGGGTTCCGGATTTGGGTTCCTGGCTATCTTCTGCTTTGAGGTCAGAGGCGCTACATGCCGACGCGAGAGTTGCTGATAGCAGTACTGCTGTGATGGAGGATTTGAAAGACACGACGCAACCAGTTTGCCTGCTAACTGTCTCAATCTGAACTTATGTGGCTAGCCGCGAGTCAATCACTCCAGTATCAAAGCCTGCCAGATGCAGTCCTCCGTGAAATCTTGCGTGCTCGATCTTCAAGCATCGGTCCATAACAAGATCCATTCCTGCCTCAACGATTATTCCCGCTGCTTCTACGTTCCAGAGTCCTAGTTGAGTCCAGAAAGATTGAGCGCCTATAGCAACAGCCTCTTGAGCAACTTCCGGTAGGTCTTCACTGCGTCGAAATACGTCGACCATGTCGGGTGTTACAGGCAAGTCTTCAAGGGTTGCATAGCACTGTTCACCAAGAATCTCGTCGACCATTGGGTTGACGAAGTACACCTCGAAATCGGCGCTCGAGCTGAGGAGGTAGGTCGCTACGAAATTGCTTGGTCTAGAGGTGTTTGCTGACACCCCGACCATGGCGATGGTGCGAGTTCGTCTAAGTAGATCTAACCGATCTGTGGCTGATGGTTCGGTCCATCCAGAGACCGATTCATGAAGCACCGTCATGCTTGACTCGCCTTTGATAGCGCTTGATCAAGATCCCAAATGATGTCTTCGAGATCTTCTAAACCTACAGATATTCGGACCATATCTTCGGTCACTCCGCCTGTGGCTAGGGCTTCTTCTGACAGCTGTTGATGAGTTGTCGAGGCTGGATGGATTATGAGCGTCCGCGCATCTCCGACGTTTGCTAGGTGACTAATTACTTGCAGCGACTCAATAAATTTGGCTCCGGCGTGCCTTCCTCCTTTGACTCCAAAAGTAAAGATCGCCCCCGGACCCTTGGGTAAGTATTGCTTCGCAAGTTCGTGGTACTGAGAATCGCTGAGGCCTGCGTATTTGACCCAGCTCACGACTGGGTGCTCATTTAGGTGTTCCGCAACAGCTTGGGCGTTGGCAACGTGTGCGTCCATTCTGAAGGGCAAAGTTTCCAATCCTTGCAGCAAAAGGAATGCGTTAATCGGCGCCATTGAGGCGCCGATGTCTCGGAGCTGCTCTGCACGTAATTTGGTGCAAAAGGCGTACTCCCCGAAGTTTTCCCAAAATTTCAGGCCGTTGTAGCTATCGACTGGCTCAGTCATTTGCGGAAAGCGACCGCTGCCCCAATCGAAGCGACCGGATTCGGTAACAATTCCACCTATCGAGTTTCCATGGCCCCCTATGAACTTGGTTGCCGAATGGAGGACAATGTCCGCCCCATGATGAATTGGCTGGCATAGATAGGGCGTAGCAAAGGTTCCGTCGACGACAAGAGGTAGGTCGTTGGCGTGAGCAACCTGTGCAATGGCTGCTAAATCAGGAATCGACCCTGAAGGGTTGCCGACGATTTCTGTATAGAGGAACTTCGTATTTTCGTCGATGTTCTTGGCATACGCGTCTGGGTTGTCACCGTCGACAAATCGTGCTTCTATCCCGAAGCGACTCAGAGTTACGTCGAAGAGGGTGTGCGTACCTCCATACAGGGCAGAAGAGGTAACAAGATTGTCGCCGTGTCCCGCTAATGCGGCTGCAGTCAAGAATTCTGCTGACATTCCTGAAGCTGTAGCGACTGACCCGATGCCACCCTCGAGGCTGGCCATTCGTTCTTCGAAGGCATTAATGGTCGGATTAGAAATCCGCGTGTAAATCGTCCCATATTTTTGGAGAGCAAATTTATCTGCAGCATCGGCTGTGTCTTCGAATACGAAACTCGTTGATTGATAGATAGGAACTGCTCGAGATCCGGTAGTGGGGTCTGGTCTACCGCCAGCATGTAGTGCTCTGGTTCTAAATCCCCAGTTGCGATCGTTCACAGTATTCGATTGTAGGTAATGCTTTACCCTACGCGTCCGTTCTCGTATTTCTCGACCAAATCCAGCGCCTCAGCTGGCTCTATTTCAGCTACGCCAATCATCCAACATGCAATGGGTGCGGCAATACGTTCGGAGCTGTGTGCGGCAACGCCAGCGAGATTCAGGAGGCTTTCAATCTCTTCGGAGGTCGGTGGATCAAGGCCTAATTCGGTGGCTAGACCTGAAAGCCATTCCTGCGCTGAAGGATTTTCGTCTGACATCTCTTTTTCCTCTTTATTGTTGGTCGACAAACTGAGGTTGGTCGTAGGACTCGACGCGAGGCGCATCTCCCGCGAAAAGTTCGATATCTACTAGGCAGGTGTGCGCCGATGGTCCTTGTGCCAGCTTCGAGGTTCCCTTGTCACGGGTTAGAACATTAGGGTTTCCTGCTCGACACATTCCTTCTGGGTCAGGGTCATACCAGGCTCCAGTTGATAGTTGAACGACGTCCGGCATCAAAGCATCATCCAGTACTGCACCGGCGAGGCAGCTACCACGATTGTTGAAGACTCGAACTACGTCGCCCTCAGATATTCCGCGGTCTTTAGCGGTAGCCGGGTGAATTCTGATTGGCTCTCTACCCGCTACTTTGGCTCCTGTGCTGGGCTCAGTGTGATCGTATTGGCTATGTAAACGAACAGAAGGCTGGTTCGAAACTAGATGCAAGGGCCATTGATCGGAGTTCGCGCCACCCAGGCGTTCGTAGGGTTCCATCCACGCTGGGTGCGGAGGACAGTCGTCGTAACCGAAGCCTGCGATGGTCTCGGACCACAGTTCAATGCGGCCACTTGGAGTTCCCAGTGAGTGCGTATCTGGATCGGACCGGAATTCGCTTAAAAAAACTTGTTCGTTTTCACCCATTTCGCTCATGTCTGGGTGACGTAGGTAACCAACCTCGCAAAACTCGTCGAAATCAGGTGCCCATTCGTTTTCTGCTCTGAATAAGTCGTACAGGACCTCTACCCATTGGTCCCCGGTTCGCCCTTCCGTGAACCGATCCTTGAGGCCAAGTTGATCGGCCACCATGGCCATAATTTCGTAGTCATCGCGTGCCTCTCCTGGTGGATCCACTGCGCGACCGTGGGAGATCATCAAATTTTCTGCT
>SGYJ01000044.1 GCA_004214275.1 Acidimicrobiales bacterium
ATTTTCTTTCTCTCTTTTGTTTACGAACTGGCGAAAGGTGGACTCAATTGGGGTCCTGGTCGTCGACTGTTAACCCCAGCCACGAGCCCAGAACGGACGACCACATCGACAATCCGTAAGGTCGGCCTTGAGGGGCGGGTTGGACTTGAGACGGACACTGACGATTCGGAGGCCGCCTAATGAGTGACCTAACAGATATCAAACACAAGCTTGGTTTGGGCGATGACGGACTCGCTGGTCTCGGCCACAACATAATCACGGCACCGATTGAAGAATTAGTCAAGTGGGCCCGACGTCGAAGCTTGATGCCGGCGACCTTCGGTCTTGCGTGTTGTGCCATTGAGATGATGGCTACCGGAACCGCTCATTACGACATGGCTCGCTACGGAATGGAGACATTCCGTGCCTCACCTCGACAAGCGGATCTCATGATTGTTGCCGGCCGGGTCAGTCAGAAAATGGCTCCTGTCCTGCGGCAAATTTATGACCAGATGATGGAACCCAAATGGGTCATAAGTATGGGTGTATGTGCGTCAAGTGGAGGAATGTTTAACAACTACGCGATCGTTCAAGGTGTTGATCAAGTAGTCCCCGTCGATATTTATGCGCCAGGGTGCCCACCCGGACCAGAAACTTTGCTACATGCCATTCTTGCGTTGCACGAAAAGATTCGTACCGGAGAACTCACTCAAAGACGCAACGAAACGGGACGAGGAGCCGAAATAGAACTGGGCCAAGAAGCGGCGCTAGATGCCCAACCTGAACCCGTCATTATCCGCACAGGGGGCATCTATGACTGAGTCGCCCGCTTCGCTTGACGAGGAAACCGAACCAGGTGAAGAAGACATGCCTGAGGATGATGTCGAAAGGCTCCATGGGTCTGCTGTGGTGGTCAACAATAACCAGACCGTCGTGCACACTGGTAAGGCTGAATACCACGACCTCATTCAATCCTTAAACGATGATGG
This sequence comes from Acidimicrobiales bacterium, assembly GCA_004214275.1. Classification (GTDB taxonomy): domain Bacteria; phylum Actinomycetota; class Acidimicrobiia; order Acidimicrobiales; family Poriferisodalaceae; genus MedAcidi-G3. The sequence continues at coordinate 969 of SGYJ01000044.1, forward strand.
CTATGGAGTATGCGTCGACCTTTGCGGTGTCGATTATCTAGGAAACGACACCCGTTCGCTCCCGGTAACCGTCACAGCAGAACGTTTCGAACTCGTCGTGAATTTGCTTGATGTCCAGGCTTCTCGACGACTGCGCGTCAGAGTTCAACTCTCGGAGGCAGCTCCCATCGTTGCGACCATCACGGATATCCATCCGGGAGCAGAAGCGATGGAGCGCGAAGCAAACGACATGTTCGGGTTGGAGTTTGAAGGACATCCAGATCCGACACCCATACTGCTGCCCGATGATTGGCAGGGACATCCATTGCGTAAAGATTATTCAATGGGACGAATCCCGGTTCAATTCAAGGCGGTCGATGGCCGGTGACGAAATTAGATCATCTCCGAAATCGAGACGCCGTTCTCAGAATGTCTGAAGCCGAGGCAGACGAACGGGCATCAGTCGTCGACCCGGACGACGAACGAATGATCATCAACATGGGCCCCCAACATCCTTCAACTCATGGGGTGCTTCGAGTGACCATGGAACTGCAGGGCGAGACAGTCCTGCGTTCGAAACCCGTCATTGGTTATCTGCACACGGGTATGGAAAAGACGGCGGAGGATCTTACATACCTGCAAGGACCGACGAATGTCACCCGAATGGACTACGCGGCACCGCTCTTTACTGAGTTGACCTTTTCGCTAGCAGTCGAAGCGTTACTCGAAATCGAAATGCCGGACAGAGCGACTTGGATTCGCATGCTTATGTGCGAACTAAACCGGATGTCATCCCATCTCCTGTTTTTGGCGACAAACGGAATGGACCTCGGTGCCGTAGGCATGATGATTTACGGGTGGCGGGAACGAGAAGAAGTACTTCGCTTCTTCGAAAAAGTGACCGGCCTTCGCATGAATCACAACTACATCAGACCGGGCGGCGTAGCGGCAGACCTTCCAGACGGATGGCAAGAAGATGTCCAAAACATCCTCAAAGTTCTCCCAGAACGTCTTGAGCAATTCGATGTTCTAATGACCGGACAACCGATCTGGCGTGAACGAACTCAAGGAATTGGCGTCATCACCACCGAAGAAGCTCTTGCCATGGGAGCCACGGGCCCCATTTTGCGGTCAACCGGATACGCGTGGGATTTGCGCAGGGCAATGCCGTATCTCGCGTATGACCAAGTCGATTTTGACATTGTGGTCGGCACCTACGGCGACACATTTGATCGGTACGCGATCCGACTCAACGAAATTCGAGAATCGATGCGAATTGTCGAACAATGTCTAGAACTGATACCCGACGGACCATACAGAGCTGAAGATCGCAAGGTGACACCGCCACCCCGGGCTCGTATCGATGAGTCGATGGAAGCCCTTATCCACCATTTCAAAATCTTCACCGAGGGTTTCAAGGTGCCACCAGGTGAGGTGTACACGGCAGTTGAATCACCTCGAGGGGAACTCGGGTGCTACTTGGTGTCAGATGGCGGACCGAAACCTCAACGGATGCACATCCGTGCACCCTCATTTGTAAACCTACAAACGTTGCCGCACATGATGCATGGAGGCCTGCTTGCTGACGCAATAGCAGTCATTTCATCTATCGATCCGATCATGGGGGAGGTCGATAGGTGAAATTTTTTACTGACGAAAACTTGTTGCTGGCAGAAGAAATTATCGGTCGGTATCCCAAGCCGCGGTCGGCCATGATCCCGCTACTGCATTTAGCCCAAGAACAAGAAGGCTGGGTTACGGACGAGGCGATGGCAGAGATAGCAGAGCTTGTGGGCACAACCAGCGCAGAAGTTCTTGGCACCTGTTCCTTCTATGAAATGTTTAAACGCCATCCGGTCGGCAAATATGTGATCAATATTTGCACAACGATGTCGTGTGCCTTGATGGGTGCAGGGGATCTGATGAAACACGCTGAGCTAAGACTCGGCGTGAAATCAGGGAGCACTACCGCCGACGGAATGTTCACACTCGAAGGCGCTGAGTGCCAAGCCGCGTGTACTGAAGCGCCCTGTCTCCAAGTTAATTACCGACACCAATACAAAGTGACCGCTAACCAGTTTGATGCATTGGTCGAAGAACTTGGTTCATCCGATCATGAAGTGCCAGAACACGGTGTCTTGTCTCAGGTTCGCCAGCACATACCCGAAGATCGGTTTGTGGGAGTGGTCCCCCCCGAAGATGTCACGACTGCACCAGTTTGGTTAAACGACAACGGGAGCGACCAGTGAGCGAAATGACCGGAACCCCGATAGCCCATGCACCCGGATTCATCGCTAATGAAACTCCGCGGATTGTGACAGCTCGCTTCGACCATGCAGATTCACACACACTTGAAAGATATGAAGCAACCGACGGCTACCAAGCTCTAAGAAAAGCCCTACAGCTAACCCCAGAAGAAGTTCACAGCGAAGTTACAGCCGCAACATTGCTTGGCCGAGGCGGTGCCGGCTTCCCCGCTGGAGTCAAATGGGGATTCTGCCCTCCTGGAGTCTGGCCTCGATACCTAGTTGTTAATGGCGACGAATCTGAACCAGGAACCTATAAAGACCGTCTCTTAATGGAGTTAGACCCTCATCAACTGATCGAAGGCTGCCTAATTGCTTGTTACGCAGTCGGCCTCAGCCAATGCTTCCTCTATATACGAGGCGAAATGGCAGTAGCACAAGAACGCGTGGCTACGGCCCTAAACGACGCTTACGATGCTGGCTATATCGGGAAAAACATTTTAGGAACCGAATTTTCCGTCGACATTGTCTTGCACTGGGGGGCAGGAGCATACGTAGTCGGCGAAGAAACAGCTCTAATCGAAAGCCTTGAAGGAAATAGGGGGATGCCGAGATTAAAACCCCCATATTTCCCCGCCTCAATAGGCCTCTATGGACAACCAACAATCGTCAACAATGTCGAGACTTTGGCCAACCTTCCCTGGATTGTTCAACATGGTGCAGCTGCGTTTACGGCGATCGGAACTGAAAGTTCGCCAGGTACTCGCATGGTTGCAGTCAGCGGCCATGTAAAGCGACCAGGCGTATATGAAATCGTCAATGGCACCACCACCTTTCGCGACCTGTTGTATGGCGCTGACATGTGCGGAGGGATACGCGACGACAATCAACTAAAGGCATTTGTCCCAGGCGGCGGCTCAGCTCCATGGTTCACCCCCGATCAACTCGACTTACCATTCGAAGCGAGCCAAGTTGGCCCCCAAGGATCCATGTTGGGATCTGGCGCGATCATGGTGATGGACGAAACGACCGACATCCCCTCGGCGGCTCTTACCTTGACCAAGTTTTATGCCCATGAATCCTGCGGGAAATGTGTGCCATGCCGAGAAGGCGGCACCTGGCTCGAACAAATACTGCGCAGGGTTGTTGAGGGACGAGGAACCCCCCGAGATCTTGAATTGCTGATAGAGGTCGGAGAAACAATTTGCCCCGGCGACTTCCCACACGCCGCAGTCCCCTCCAAAGGGATTGAAGCCGTTCCGTTCCCATATCGGATGACCACTATCTGTTTTGTCGGCCCATCAGCGTTCGCTCCAGTTCACTCAGCACTCACACTGTTCCGAGAAGAATTCGAAGCAAAAGTTGCCGGGAACGAACACCCAACAATGATTGAGGTGGCTGTAGATGTCTGACCAAGCCCCAAGCGAAGTAACCGTCACAGTTAACGGCACCGAGATCGAAGCACAACCAGGTGAAATGCTCATCGCTGCCACTGATCGAGCCGGCATTCACATACCAAGATTTTGCTATCACGAACGAATGTCATCCGTTGGTATGTGCCGGATGTGTCTCGTCGACGTTGACACCGGTCGCGGCCCAATGCTCCAACCATCATGCATGGTTCCGGTAGCTGACGGAATGGTCGTTGATACCGAATCGGACGACACTAAACGAGCCCAAGAAGGGATTCTTGAGTTTCTTCTGGTCAATCATCCGCTCGACTGTCCCGTCTGTGACAAAGGTGGCGAGTGTCCACTGCAAGATCAAACAATTGCCTATGGGCCGGGTGAATCACGATTTGTAGAAGAAAAACGGCACTTCGAAAAGCCAATTCCAATTTCAGACCTAGTGCACCTCGATCGAGAACGGTGCATACTATGCGACCGTTGCACTCGATTCGCTGACGAGATAGCTGGCGACCCGCTCATCCAATTCACGGAACGGGGAAATTCCACTCAAGTGCTGACATTTCCCGACGAACCTTTCAGTTCTTACTTTTCAGGCAACACAGTGCAAATTTGTCCGGTAGGTGCCCTTACAGCGGCCCCGTACCGATTCAAAGCCCGCCCATGGGATCTCGAGGAAACTGAATCAACATGTACGACGTGTTCTATGGGCTGTCGCATTTCAGTTCAGTCATCAAGAAACGAACTCGTTCGCTACCTCGGCGTCGACGTCGAGTCGGTAAACCATGGTTGGCTATGTGACAAGGGACGATTCAACTTTGAGGCCATCAACAGCGACGAACGCCTCACCGTCCCCCTTGTTCGTGATCAAGAGAACCAAAGACAATTACTGGGTACTGACTGGGGTTCTGCGCTAGCGGCTGCGGCCGAGGCCATCGGCCAGGCTGGCCCACAAGGAGTAGGCATCATTGGCGGGTCGCGATTGACCAATGAAGACGCGTACGCCTGGTCAAAAATGGCGCGCTCGGTAATCGGAACCGACAACATTGATGCGCAACTCGATGATGGTCTACCCGCGGAACTAGTTTTAGGGCTCCCGCCGGCAACGATTGCAGATGCATGCGAAGCAGACACAGTGCTGATAGTGGGCCCGGATCTCAAAGAGGAACTTGCGATATTGCATCTGCGCCTTCGAGGCGCGGCCACCAGAGGCCGAACCAAAGTTGTCCAAATAGGACCGACGGCCACTGGAAGTGAGTCATACGCCCAACACTCAATTCGTTGCCAAGCTGGAGAGGCAGCAAAGACCCTGACAGAGTTACTGAGTAGCAGCGACCCGCTAGCGCAGCAACTGCGCGACGGTTCTGTCGTAACCATTCTGGGTCGAGCCTCAATGGCTGAATCTGCGGACCCAGCGATCTCGGTAGCGGCGGTAATCCGAGCGGAACTTCCACACGCCACCTTCCTCTCCGCGTTGCGGAGAGGAAATGTACGCGGGGCCCTAGACATGGGTCTTGCACCAGGTTTTCTTCCCGGGCGGGTCAGGATCGATAATCCAAGTCAAGCGCTTCTGCAAAAATGGACTGACATTCCCAAAGAACAAGGTCTTGGGACTACCGAAATGCTTCAAGCGGCGGCTGCCGGGAAAATTGAAACCCTGGTCCTTCTAGGTGCAGATCCCCTTTGCGACTTCCCCGACCGAAATCTTGCAGCAGAAGCCATTCAAAAAGTTAAGACAGTCGTAGCGATCGACAACTTCGTCACCTCCTCGGTAGCGCAAGCTGACATTGTTTTGCCGGCGACCGCCTACGGAGAACAAAACGGCACCACAACAAATATCGAAGGCCGCGTCAGCAGAGTCATCCAAAAAATTACTCCCCCAGGGTCGACTCGCGATGACTGGATGATTGCAACGGAACTTGCATGGCGTCTTGGCGGCGACTTGGGCTTAACTTCAAAAGACGAGATATGGCGCGAAATCGAGCAAGTAGCCCCTAGCCACACCGGCATAACGTTAGAAAGAGTCACTAGCGACGAAACCCACGAAGGCATTCTGGTCCAACAAAGTTCGATAGATCTGACCCTACCCATCCCGCAAGACACCCCAATAGCGGATGGCTACGGACTACGGCTCATAAGCGGACGCAAGCTTTGGGACGGGGCGACAGCAACGGCTCATAGCCCTTCGCTCCAGCACCTCGCAGAACCACCGACCTTGAAGGTCCACCCCAATGACCTGCAACGGCTAGGCATACCCAGCGGTAGCGAAGTTCGCGTGATCTCCACCCGAGCAACTGAAAACCTCACAGCCGTTGCCGATAGCAATATTCAACGTGGAACGGCGGTGCTGCCATTCAACCAGCCCGGCGGAGGCGCTAACCGATTTATCGACGCCACTGCAACGATCAACGACATCAGGATCGAAACGTTATGACGGGAGACCCGCTTTATATCGATGGTGTTGATCTAACGGACCTCGGGATCATGGCTGTCAAAGTTCTTGTCGCCTTCACGTTTTTGCTTGTCGCCACCATGTTCATGGTCTGGTTTGAAAGAAAATTGATCTCAGACATGCAAAATCGAATCGGCCCCAATGTGGCAGGTCCATGGGGACTATTACAGACTTTCGCTGACGGAGTGAAATTCTTCTTCAAAGAAGATCTGCGCCCAGAAAACGCCGACCCCTTAGTGTTTCGTCTCGCTCCATACATATCGGCAGTCACTGCCTTTCTTTCCTTTGCTGTCGTGCCTATCGGAGGCGTATTTGGTGGTGGATCATCGGGAACTGTCACGATTTTTGGGCGAGAGACATTTCTGCAGGTAGCCGACCCACCAATAGGCATTCTCCTCCTACTGGCCATGTCATCAATCGCTGTCTATGGAGTCATGCTCGCCGGATGGGCATCGGGATCGAAATACCCACTCATCGGTTCTGTCCGCGCTTCGGCACAAGCAATCTCCTATGAAGCGGCTCTCGGAATGGCCACGGTTGTCGTCGTAATACTTGCGGGCACCCTCTCTACCCATGGCATCGTCGCTGCCCAATCGGGCGGGATTAGTCGGTGGTTCCTTGTTTCTTCAGGGATCGTTCCCTTCATTGTGTTCTTAATTGCGGCAACAGCTGAACTCAATCGCCCTCCGTTTGACCTGGTGGAGGCAGAACAAGAGTTGGTGGGAGGTTTTCACACCGAATATTCATCAATCCGTTTTGCCCTGTTCTTTCTCGCCGAGTTCATGAACGTGATCACCATGTCGGCAATCATGGTCACTCTCTTCTTCGGAGGACCGGCGGGCCCAATTCTGTTTGGGATGACCTGGTTCTGGCCGACCCTATGGTTCTTGCTTAAAGTCCTCGCGTTCTTGTTCGTATTTGTGTGGTTCCGTGCCACCCTTCCCAGACTTCGCTACGACCAGCTGATGCACCTGGGATGGAAACTTCTCATTCCTCTAATTCTGTTCTGGCTGATGTTCATCAGCCTTAAAGAACTACGTGCCACACACGACTGGAATTGGCTAGCAACCTATGGTGCTGCGTTCATTGCATTAGCGGTTGGAGCCAGCCTTCTCCTTGCGGGGTTACGAGCCGGAGATCGCGCCTACCAAAAGGAACTCGAGGACGCGTAATGGGATATCTCGACGGTTTCAAAGTCACCTTCATGAAACTCTTTGAAGAAAGAGTCACAACCGAATACCCCAAAGAGAAACGACCAAAACCCGCACGATTCCATGGCCGCCACGTGTTGAACCGATACGAAGACGGTATGGAAAAATGCATCGGCTGTGAACTCTGTGCAGGAGTATGTCCAGCCAAATGCATCTACGTCCGGGGCGCCGATAACCCAGAAACGGATCCAGTTTCCCCCGGAGAACGATACGGGTACGTATACGAGATCAATTATTTACGATGCATCCACTGTGACCTATGCGTTGAAGCTTGCCCAACAGAGGCCATTACCGAATCGAAGCTTTTCGAATTCAGCTTTGCCAACCGGTCAGACGCCATTTACACAAAGAACGAACTAATGGTCGACGATGAGGGTCTTCCCCAACGTCAACCCTGGGAACTTTGGCACGAGGGAGATGATCTAGCCACGTCTGGTTGGATGCGCGCTACCTCGTCATCCGGGAATCCTGATTACCAAAATCGAGTTGGCTGGAGTGGCGAACTCGGCTACGGGACGCGAGAGCCTGAAATAGGTCAACGCGATGTTGACAGCCGCGAAAACGTCGGAAATCCGCCCGACGAATACGGCGAGTCAGAGGATGTTCACTGATGGTAGACACCCTTGTCTTTATCGTCGCCGCAGCCATATGTCTGACCGGAGCTCTCGGAGTCATTCTTGCTCGAAATCCAGTCCATTCGGCATTGATGTTGGTGATGACACTGTTCGGGATAGCGGTGCTATTTGTAGCCCAGGAAGCACACTTTCTGGCTGCGGTCCAAGTGATCGTCTACGCAGGAGCCATCGTGGTCCTGTTTCTGTTCGTGATCATGCTGTTGGGAGTTGATCGAGCGCAGAATCTAGAGCTATCCATCCTGCCCATCCAAAGATGGGCAGCCCTTGTGTTCGCAGGTGGTTCCCTCCTGTTACTTGTTGGCCTCATTGTGGTTGTGAACGAACCCGTTACCGGCGCCGAAGCTATGGGCGGAGCTGCATCGGGAGACGAGAATGTCCGACTCTTAGCACGGTCACTGTTTTCCGATCATGTATACGCGTTTGAATTGACCTCACTGCTATTGGTAATCGCAGTGATAGGAGCGGTCGTACTCGCGCGTAAACCGAAAGAAATCCAGAGCGCGGTAGCCGAAGAGCTAGGTGACAACTAATGGAAATCACCACCGGCTGGTACCTGGTCCTCGGCGCCCTACTTTTTGTTATTGGTGGGACAGGCCTACTCATCCGCCGGAATCCGCTCGTCATGCTGATGTGTGTCGAACTAATGCTGAACGGCGTCAATCTCAGCTTTGTGGCATTTGCCCGGCAACTGGGCGATATCGGCGGTCAAACCGTCGTCTTCTTCGTTCTAGTGGTCGCTGCCGCTGAAGTGGTTGTTGGGTTAGGCCTTGTGGTGGCGATCTTGCGTCGTCAACCCGGCGCGACCGCTGACGATCTTTCGGCACTCAGGGGGTGATTTCGTGGTTGAACTAGTTTGGCTTGTCCCCACACTCCCTTTGCTCGGCTTCTGCTTACTGTTGGTCACTGGTCGCATGCTTGGGGAACCTCGAGCAGGATGGATCGCGACAGCCGCTGCCGCCGGATCTTTTGTAGTCACCGTGATCGTATTTATCGGGTTGCTAGGCAAAGACAGCGATAAAGGCGAACGTTCATACGAATTCATTCTCTTCGAATGGCTACCAGCCGGGTCCTTGAAGGTTGAAGCCGGATTCTTGGTTGACCCCTTATCGATCACCATGGCCCTATTCGTCACCGGGGTCGGAGCACTAATCCACCTCTACTCGATCGGTTACATGCATGGGGATCCCAAGTATTCAAAATTTTTCTTGTACCTGAATCTCTTCCTCTTCTCAATGCTCATGTTGGTGTTCGGCAACAACTTGGTTGTCACATTCCTGGGATGGGAAGGCGTCGGCGCCTGCTCATATTTCCTCATTTCCTTCTGGCATCAAAGAGAAAGCGCGGCCACCGCCGGCAAAAAGGCTTTCGTCACCAACCGAGTAGGTGACTGGGGATTCATGATCGCCACATTCGCGATCTGGTCAGCTCTAGGTACCGTCACCTACACAGAAATTGCTAAGTCACCTGCTATGTCAGCGGCAACGGGTACAGCGGTCTCGCTCCTCCTGTTTGTGGCAGCAGCAGGGAAATCAGCGCAATTACCACTCTACGTATGGTTGCCCGACGCAATGGAAGGACCGACCCCCGTTTCGGCGATGGTGCACGCCGCGACGATGGTGACCTCAGGAGTTTATTTGCTTGTTCGGATGAACAACGTCCTGACTGATGATGCGCTGCTTATCATCGCAGTCATTGGCGGAGCGACAGCACTATTTGCTGCTTTGTGTGCCGTGGCCCAGCACGACATCAAAAAGGTATTGGCGTATTCAACGATCAGCCAATTGGGCTACATGTTCCTAGCGATCGGCTCGGGTGCCTACGTAGCGGCAATTTTTCATGTGATAACTCACGCGTTTTTCAAGGCGTTGCTGTTCTTAGGTTCAGGCTCAGTGATTCACGGCATGCACGACGAACAAGACATGCGAAAGATGGGAGCATTGCGCGTAGCCATGCCCATTACGGCGGCCACGTTTATTGTCGGATGGCTAGCAATAGCGGGGGTTCCACCATTCGCGGGGTTCTGGTCGAAAGACGAAATATTGCTTGCCGCCTGGGAACAAAAAAACATCGGACCACTGTTATGGGCTGTTGGTCTCATCACGGCGCTTCTTACCGCCTATTACATGAGCAGACAAGTGATCCTGGTGTTCTTCGGCGAACAGCGGTGGGAAGAAGACGTCCACCCACACGAGTCAACTTGGACCATGACGACTCCTTTATGTGTGCTGGCTGGAGCAGCAATAGTTGGCGGAGCGATCAACCTGCCGCTCGTAAAGGATTGGTTGATACTTGAGCACTTTCTAGAGCCCATTTTCCATCACCCACACCACTTCTCTTCAGGAACTACAACGAAAATAGTTCTCGCCATTGTTTCCGTGGCCGCCGGACTTGTCGGAATATCGATAGCGACGCTGAGTTGGTTAATGCGGCGAATCCCAACCGAACCCCTAGAACCTGAATTCCTTGAAAACGCAATGTACGTCGATGCCACCTACGCGCGAGTAGTCGGAGGCGTGGGAACCACAGGGTTCCAAAAGACAGCAGATTTTGATGCTGAAATAGTTGACGGGACAGTGAACGGTATCGGCCGACTGGTTATGAAACTCGGTCAACTAATTCAACCCACACAGTCCGGCTATATGCGCAACTACGCCGTTGGAGTAGCAGTGGGGGCAGTAGCGATAGTTGCGGTCTTGGCGTGGGGGTTGCTGTTGTGATTCAACTAGTGGCTGCGCAAAGCGCTTCATCATTCCCAGTCTTAAATGCGCTCATCATCGTGCCCATCGTCGGTGCGTTAGTAGTGGTGCTGCTGCCTAACAGCAGACCTGAACTCATGAGACCCGTCGGAGCTATCTTTGCTTCAATTGCTGGCGCGCTTTCGCTGTATGTAATGGCCCAGTTTTCGATTCATGAAGCGGGATTCCAATTTCAATCGGTCCAATCATGGATCCCCAACCTCGGTATCAACTGGCATGTCGGCGTCGACGGGATCTCACTCTGGTTGGTCGTACTTACAGGTCTGATAACCCCAATCGTGCTCATTGCAGTTGACCCTCACCACGATCCAAAGCCCTACACAGCTTGGTTGTTGCTGCTGCAAGCCGGATCTTTCGGCGCCTTTCTAGCACTCGACCTATTCCTCTTCTTCGTGATGTTCGAAATCGTATTGGTCCCCATGTACATGCTTATTGGCGGCTGGGGCTACGACGACCGGCGATACGCAGCAACCAAATTTTTCCTGTACACCATGGCCGGTTCAGCGCTCATGCTCGTCGCGATTGTGAGCGTCGCAACGCTGAGCGCTGGCAATCAAGACATCACGTTCAACGTTATCGAACTAGCCCAACGCCAAGCTCTCTCAACAAACACAGCTCGATTGTGTTTCCTAGCCTTTGCACTTGCTTTTGTTATCAAGGTGCCAATCGTTCCAGTTCACACCTGGTTACCTGATGCTCACACACAAGCACCAACCGCCGGGTCCGTAGTCCTAGCTGCGGTCATGCTCAAATTGGGGACATACGGGCTGCTGCGTTTCGGTCTTTACCTCTTCCCCGAAGCGTCTGTCTGGGCTGCACCAACCCTGGCGACGCTAGGCGTTATCGGGGTCATATACGGCGCGATCGTTGCCACAATGCAAAAGGACCTAAAGCGGCTTGTCGCGTATTCCTCAATAGCTCACATGGGCTTCATAGTCCTCGGCATTTTTGCTTTCACCACGCAGAGCCTGGAAGGGGGAGTGCTGCAAATGATCAACCACGGTCTTTCGACCGGAGCACTTTTCCTTATGGTCGGCATGCTGTACGAAAGAAGAAAAACTCGCGCGATCGAAGAACTGAGTGGCATTCAATCGGCGGCCCCAGTCTTTGCCGGGTTTTTTACCGTCATCATGCTGTCGTCCATTGGGGTACCAGGGTTGAATGGATTCGTCGGTGAGTTCCTGGTGCTCATTGGCTCCTACGAAACCCGTCGTTGGTGGACGGTCATAGCTGCGACCGGAGTTATCCTTGCTGCCCTTTATCTTCTATGGGCCTACCAGAGGGTCTTTCACGGTGAACCAACCCCAGACGATGAGCAAACACCAGATCTCACCCTCAAAGAAGGTTTGGTTTTGGCCCCCTTCATTGTGGGAATTGTTTTCCTGGGCTTATACCCGAAACCATTACTGGAACGAATAGAACCAGCTGTTGACGGCCTGATATCACATCTCGAACAGCACTCTGACTATGTTCAGCCTGATGTAGGAGCTCCCGTAGTTGTAGATGAAAGTCACGTAAGCGAGGACGACCACTGATGGGCGCCCTACAAATTCTCGGATTCGTTGGACCATCAGTTAACTGGTGGGCTTTGCTGCCCCAAATCATTCTCTTAGGAGCAGCACTAGTCATCCTGCTTGTAAGCGCCCTTGCCCCACAGCGAACAACAACCGCGTTTGTGACCGTCACCACACTCTGTTCGGCGGTCACTTCATCAATCATTGCCATCGGTCTCTGGAACGACGTTCAGACAGAGGGCCCTTCATCATCAATAGCGTCGGCTTTTGGGATTGATGGGTTCAGCATCTTCTTCACCATGCTGATTTTGATCGGCCTGGCAGCGACAGCACTTCTTTCGCACGACTATCTAGATCGCGAGGGGATTGATCCACCCGAGTTTCATGCATTGCTCCTGTGCTCGGCTGCCGGAGCGATTGTTATGGCGTCAGCCAATGACCTGATAGTGATGTTTCTTGGGCTCGAAGCTCTATCTATAGGTATCTACGTCATGATCGCCATGCATCATCGACGATCGGAAGCGCGAGAATCAGCGATCAAGTACTTCGTCCTTGGAGCATTCAGCTCGGCCTTCTTGCTCTATGGGATCGCACTTACCTATGGAGCGACGGGATCTACCAACCTCGTCCATGTTCGCAACTATCTCGACGTTGTCGTGTTCCGTGATCAACATTTACTTATGGCAGCTATGGCCCTGTTACTTGTGGGCCTTTCTTTCAAAGTAGCCGCAGCACCGTTCCACTTCTGGGCACCAGATGTGTACCAGGGTGCACCGAGTCCCGTGACCGGGTGGATGGCCTCGATAGCTAAGGCCGCTGGTTTCGCTGCTTTACTAAGAATCTTTTTCGCGGCGTTTGCCAGCCACGACGTTGATTGGGCTCCCGTAGTTGGAGTGTTAGCTCTTATCACTCTGGTTATCGGCGCGGTAATGGCCATACTGCAGACTGACGTCAAACGAATGCTTGCGTTCTCATCAGTGAGTCACGCCGGCTACGTTCTCGTGGCTGTCCACGCAGCAAGCGCTGAGGGCACTTCAGCAGCGCTCTTCTACCTGTTTACCTACACCATTATGGTGCTGGGAACCTTCGCGGTCGTGGGCGCAATAGGAACTGACGATGAACACCCGCTGAGCCGATATGCAGGCCTAGGACGCAGCAGGCCGGTATTAGCCATTGGGTTCACGGTGCTGTTGTTCGCCCAAGCCGGAATTCCGGTGACCTCTGGGTTTATCGCAAAGTTCCAAGTCATCGCTGCGGCAGTTAATAACGAGAGCTACTTCATAGCTGGCGCAGCAATGATGACCGCTGTGATCGGCGCTTTTATGTATTTGCGCATTGTGATGGTCATGTACGTGACAGACGAGGAAAAAGAGAGGACCTCGAGGACATGGCACTGGACCACTTCAGCGGTCGTGATTGCGGCAGTTGGCTTCACTATTCTGATCGGAGTAGTACCCCAGTTTCTCATTGAATTCGCTGAAGATGCCGTCCCAATATTGATCCGAGGGTGAGGTTCGAGTACGTGTCAAATCGCCAATACTGGCTCTGTGAAAGAAGAAACAAGAATCGTGGTCAACAATCACGTCTTTTCTCTCCAAGGCACGATAACTTGCACTACGTCCGAAGCCCGCGGAATGAGGCACCGCGCAGGGTTTTGGCAAGCCCCGAAACCCCTAACTAGTCTCAATAATCGTGTCGGAATTACTGCGGAGTTACCT
>SGYJ01000045.1 GCA_004214275.1 Acidimicrobiales bacterium
TGCCTTACGTCTGATCGAAATGATGGCCGAATACCAGCTGGAAGACCTCAACGAACTCGGGGAATACATAATCGAAACCTCCAGGCAGGCGATGCTGACAGAAATCGGTCGTCTTCCTGCCGGAACATGGCATTCAACGATGCGCGTCGACGGCGTCGACGAACCACTCGACATCGTCACTGAACTGAACATCGATGCCCAAGGAGTTTCTGTCAAGTTTGATGGAACTAGTCCCGTTCAACCCCACGGGATTAACGTTCCGATGTCCTACACCGATGCTTACACATCCTTCGGGGTTCGCTGCATCATCGGCCCAAACATCCCCAATAACGCAGGCTCGCTTCAAGTCGTTCAGGTGTCCGCCCCAGTTGGCTGCATTCTGAACGCTCCTCGCCCTGCAGCTGTCAATATCCGCCACGTCATGGGCCAAATGCTTCCCGATGCCGTATACGGATGTTTAAGTCAGGTGATACCAGATCAAGTGCCCGCAGAAGGGACCAGTTCCCTTTGGAACCTGTTGGCCAGCGGAAATTGGGACGGATCGACTGGGCGGCAGTTCATGATGATGAGCTTCAACTCTGGGGGCGCCGGCGCCCGACCGGGCCAAGATGGACTGTCGGCAACAGCTTTTCCAAGTGGCGTGAAGAACATGCCCGTCGAGATCAACGAAGTGGTTTCACCGCTCGTCTTTTGGCGAAAGGAATTTCGCCCAGACTCCGGAGGTGACGGTGAGTTCCGCGGCGGGTTGGGTCAAGTCGTCGAACTCGGCCATCGCAGTGATGGCGAATTTGTTTTCAGCGCAACCTTTGAACGAGTAACGCACCCGGCGAGGGGACGACACGGTGGCGGTAACGGTCTGACGGGCAATTTAACGCTCGACGATGGGACACCTCTACCCGCCAAAGGCAACACGGTGGTGCCATCAGGTCGTCACCTAATCATCGAGTTTCCCGGTGGCGGAGGACTTGGCGACCCCCTAGATCGAGAAGAGGGAGCCCGCCTACGAGATCAGAGGTTAGGGTACGTATCGACGTAGCCTCGGGGGAAGCTAAGTGACAGACACCGACGACCTTCCGCTCAAGGGAGTACGCGTTTTTGAATTAGGGATAGCGATAGCTTCACCCTTTTGTGGCAAATTGCTGGCCCACTTCGGGGCCGATGTTCTGAAGATCGAATCTCGAATGAGCCCAGATGTCGTCCGAATACTTGGTTCAGCTTGGCTCAAAGATCGAGAGGACCTGGCTCCAATATCATCTGACACGAGCCCTTACGTATCGGAAATGAACGCTTCCAAGCGAAGTGTCGGCCTAGAACTAAAGACCAAAGAAGGTAAGACGGCTGCTCTGCAACTACTCGCAGAGTGTGACGTTTTCCTTGCTAATTTCGGTGCGCGAGCATTGGCCGAATTGGGTTTCGATTATGACTCCGTTGCAGCGGTGAATCCCAACATCGTCTATGTGCAGCTACCTGGCTTTGGCAGCGATGAGACCATGCCTTATTACCCGTTTGTAGCTTGGGGCCCTAATCAGGCCCCCCTAGTTGGGATGGATGATTTCACAGGTCACGCTGATGACCCACCAGCAGGCATAGCAACCATTGCTCCACCCGATTACATGTCGGCTTTACACGCAGCCATCGCGACAATCACGGGACTAGAACAAAGGGACACCACGGGCGAAGGCGTACACGTCGATATCAGCCAGTTCGAGACAACTTTGGCGTTACTTGGACCTTTCGTTATGGACTACGACCTGACCGGCACTGTGTATAGCCGTATCGGTAACCGCTCAATATGGGGTGCTCCTCAAGGTGTCTATCCATGCACAGGTAACGAACGTTGGATAGCGATTAGTGCCACCGAGGCAGAAGATTGGACAACGCTGCGCTCCCTAGTGGGACAAGCCGTCGACGCTGAATTTGATGATGCCTCTATCCGGAACGCAGACCAGGACCGTCTGGACGAACAGATTGCTGCGTGGACCTCCAGTTTTGAGGTTGAAGATCTGGCCCACCGGCTTCAGGCTGCAGGCATTGCAGCTCATGTGGTTTCCACCAACGAAGACCTCCTGCATGACACCCACGTGACTAGCCGAGAGTGGTATCAGGTCGCCCCTTCGAACCGCTTAGGCCGTGATGTGTTTAGTGGCTGTGCTGTGAAGCTCAGCGCGACGCCTGGGCGTTGGACCGAAGCAGGCCCCTCCATGGGTCAACACACCCGAGAGATTCTCTCCGATGTTGTTGGGCTGTCTGATGAAGCCATCGACGACTTGATTTCAGCCGGGGGTGCTTTCGAGCAAATCGAACCGGATATGGTCGCAACACGACCGTGGAATGACTGGATTCACCTTTTAGTACCTGGCACTGAAGATGCCCGAGATCTCTGATGGCGGGCCCTTACAGCGGAATTAGAGTCGTTGACACCACGGGCCTTTCAGGCGGCTACGCAACAAGACTTTTAGCAGGATTAGGTGCTGAAGTAATCCGTCTTGAATCGCCTGACGGGTCGCCGCTCAGGCGCCTTGGCCCCTTCGCCGAAAACATCGAACCTCCCGAGAACAGCCTGTGGTGGAGTTATCTAGCCATGGGGACCCGCAGTGTGGTCATCGACCCTCAAGACACCGAGTCGTTGATGCAACTTCTGACTACAGCAGACGTTGTGTTTGAAGATCAACTGCCAGAAAAGTCGGCACTACCTGCTGGAGAAATTAGTCCGACAACAATTCGGACCAAGATTTTGCCGTTTGGGTCATCCGGCCCCAAGAGGAACTGGCACACCTCCAACCTGGTCGCTTGGGCCGCATCTGGCATTCTGTACACGACAGGCTTCACAAACCGCGCTCCAGTGGCTCCAGCAGCGCCCATGCAGCTCGCCTACCACGCTTCCGCAGCGTCAGCTCTAGTTGGCACCCTCCTAGCGTTGCGGTCGCGACGGATGACCGGACGTGGTCAAGAGGTAGAGATATCGATGCAGGAGGTGACACTTTCCATCGCCCCGGAAACGGGGGTTCCCATGTTCATGGACGACCGCGTGCACCGTGAGCGGACCGGCAACCGTCGAGACCTCGGCCGCCCATTTGGCTTGTACCCCTGCAAGGACGGTTTCGTCTCGATCATCGTCCTCATGCCGAGGCACTGGACTGCAATGGCCCAATGGGTTTCAGAGGCCACAGGCAACGAAAGCATTACTGAAGAAGTTTTTGTCGACAATGCTGTTCGAGTCGAGGCAAAAGACCTTATTGACGACTGGGTCGAAGAGCTCACGACACAGGGCACGCGACTTGAACTGTTTGAAGAGGGCCAACGTCGAGGAATACCGATAACGCCAGTCAACACCATCGACGCCCTGGTAGGTAACCCCCATTTAGAAGCTGCCGACTTCTGGACAACAACCCACTTACAAGATGACACCGAAGTGACAATCCCCGGAGCCCCGTTCAGGAGCAGTTCTCCTTGGTGGTCAATGGCACCGGCTCCCCGATTAGGCGAACACACCCACATATATCTGAGCTAGGGCTCTATTTCAGATAGAAACGCAAACCTGAAATTTCGACCATATTTTCGCCAACTGGGAGGCCGAAATCGTCTGCGTGTTGAAGGACACTTCCCGGGTCACGGACCTTGACATCGATTCCTCCGAGACCCTCTGGGCGACCATCTGACGGCTCCACAAACCGGACAGGTCCATCCGCAGTCGAAAGTGACGGAACATCACCGTCCGTTAGAACATCCTGCTGAAGGACCTCACCCCATCGTTGCGCTAGTTGCAGGGGTTCAGGGGTCTGAACTTCCGCTCCGACGATGGCCTCCACTACCTCTGTGTTGCTGTGATCCCGCCAATCCTTTTCAACTGGCCACCAGTCTCCGTCCTCTTTTTCTTCATTTTCGCACCATCGGAGCTCAACTAAACATCCAGGCAAATCCTTTGGATGAATGTGAACTGCGTCGCTGCCTGTTTCGCTGATATCTCCGCCCGCAACTACCCGAACTCCTAATTGTTCTAAATATCTTGTGTGAAGTTCATAATCGGAACGGGTCACCTGAAAAAGGAGCATGTATCCGCCTGGGCCGCCCCGACGCTCGATGTAACGACCCCCTGCAGAAGACGGGCCGGGTATCAAGGGTGTGACAAGTTCAAGAAATTGGTTGCCGATCGGCATCACAAAATTCTTGAGCCCAAAGATGCTGACGCCTGCTTCGCGTCCTGGGCGGTCCCCTGGATCACGATAAGCAACGTCAAGGCGAAACACTTCGCGAAGGGCGCTCTCAGTTTCTTCATATTGGTCGCCAACCATCGCTACTTGCCGAAGTCGTAATGTCATCTAGGTACCTGCATTCTGTGTCTGCTCGACCTTTATTCTGAATCAGGTTAGAACGACGACGAAATAGATGTCGGTTAGGTCCGGAGCGGGCCCATCACATCGGTAATGAACGGATCAACTTCGTCCGCGGTTTCCGGGTTACCGAAGTCCAAGACGAAATGTTCCATTCCGACCTCGATTAACTCGGTCAACATCGTGCCAAACTCATCTATCTCACCGGTTGTTTGGGGCAGCGCTCGTTCAATAGTGAGGGAAAACTGGACATCTTCCCGAGCTCGACCTGACCGCTCAAGTTCATGGAACATGATGTCCCGTTTTTTGATTAACGAATCGAGATCGCCTCGCCAGACCGTGTTCCAGATATCAGCATGTCGAGCCGCTAAAGGTATGCCAATTTGTTCTCCTGACGTCCCGATACAAACGGGTGGTGCCACATCGGGAATCGGCGGCGCGTCTGCTCCGTCAATGTGAAAAAATTCACCATCAAACCGCGGGTCTTCTTCTGTCCACATAAGTCGACACACCTTGATGGCTTCCTCTAACTGACGAAAACGTACGCTGGGCTTGGGAAAGTCGTAGCCATACGCGAGGTATTCGGCTTCTCGCCACCCTGCTCCAATCCCAAGAATAAATCGGTTGCCACTAAGAAATTGGAGGGTGCTAGCCATCTTTGCGGTCAACGCTGGTGGCCGATATCCCACCCCTAAAACATGATGGCAAAGATCGATGTTCTCAAATTTTGCTGCGCACCAAGTAAGGGTTGTCCAGGCTTCAAGGAATGGGTCAGATTTTTGATCAAATCCGTAGAAGTGGTCTGCGATCCACAAACTGTCGAAGTGTTGGTCTACGGTCGGCAAGATATGTTCACATTGATATTGCACGATCGGTTTGTAACCACTCCATTGATTACCAATTACCGGTGACAACCAACCGAAACTTAGGCCTTGAGAGCTATTCGCCACGGGACAACCTTTCGACGACTACGGCTACCTCAACTTCGAACAGCGGTGCGCCAGCCATGATCGTCGTCACCGCTACCATTTTGAATCGCTACCAAGCTTTCCCTCAGCCGTAGCGTGTTGGCTCCCGGTTGGCCGTCGCCGAAGATGATTTCCTCGCCACCGCGAAGCATCGTTCCAACAGGTGAAAGGACGGCAGCGGTGCCAGATAGGAAGGCTTCGCCGTTATCGGCCCACTCTTGCAATTCACTCAACTCAATGGGCCGTTCTTCAACCTCGTACCCCAGGTCGGCGGCGAGTGCTAATACCGAAGAGCGAGTCACCCCGTGCAGAAACGAGCTGTCAAGCTGTCGGGTCACTACGCGTTCGTCATTCGCCAAGAAGAAATTGGCTGCTCCCGTTTCGGTGATATCTCCACCTGTGGCGAAGAGAATCTGGTCAACCGCTTCATTTCGAGCCATCGCATCCAATGTTGGCGCTAATGCCATGGCATAGTTGGCGCCAGATTTCACCATTCCGAATTGAGGCGTTGTTCTCGGTATCTCTTCTTCGACTAACAGGGTGAGAGGCCTGACCCCACCTTTAAAGTAATCACCTACTGGGCAATTAACGATGTAAAGCAAGGCCTCTGACGTAGGTGTTGCTGCAGCCCCAATATTTGGCTCGGTGCCGATGAGTGTGGGCCTTATGTAAAGCGAGCCCGGAGGCGGTGGGACTTCCTCAACATTCGCTTCAACACTGTCGATGATCATTTGGCGAAGAAGTCCCTCCTCGGGCACAGGTAGCCGCAACTGAGCAGCGCTTTGACACATTCGGGCAACATGATCGTCTAAACGAAAGATCGCTAGGGAGCCATCGATCTGTCGGTGAGCCTTCAGACCTTCGAATATTGCGCTCCCGTAGTGGAGTGCATGAGCCGCTGGACTGATAGAAAAGTCACCGTACGGTTCTACTTTTCCGGCGTATTGGTATACACCATCGTCCGATGGCGCTGTCGCCATCCAATCGCAAAAAACCGTGCCAAAGGGCACCGTCATCGGGTCAGGTTTCTCACTCACTGGAGCTCCCTTCGAGTGTGTGACTCTAGCTCAATGTAGAGAGCCTGAGATTGGATTTCGGTCAGATCTCTAACTCGATAAGACTTCAGGCTCCTCTGTCCCCTACCTTGTGCATATGACTCAACTATCTCAGTCCGTTCGTCTTGAATTCGATGACGATGTAGCACTCATCCTCATAGACAACCCGCCCGTCAACGCCTTGAGCTTCCACGTTCGACAAGGACTCCTAGACGGAATGGCCCAAGCCGAAAGCAGCGATGCCACGGCGATCGTCGTCATTTGTGACGGGCGGACATTCATTGCTGGTGCCGATATAACAGAATTTGCGGGTCCTCCAAAGCCTCCAAGTCTGCAAGCGGCGCAGGACGCTATGGAAAATTGCTCAAAACCGGTGATAGCCGCTGTACATGGCACTGCTCTTGGCGGAGGCCTCGAAGTGGCACTATGTGCTCATTACCGTGTCGGTGTTGACAGCAGTCAATATGGACTCCCTGAAGTGAAACTAGGCCTTTTACCAGGGGCAGGTGGGACTCAACGGCTGCCACGAATCACAGGAGCTGCTAAGGCCTTAGAAATGATGACCAGCGGTGACCCCATCACAGCTCAGGACGCACTCGACTGCGGACTGATCGATGAAATTGTCGAAGATCTACAGTCGGGCGCTATCGCCTTCGCTCGACGAGCAGTAGCAGAGAATATGCCGTTGCTTCGTATCCGCGACCGTAACGAAAAGCTTGCCAACACGCCTCCATCGCTGTTCGAGGAGTTTCGAGCTGGTATTGCGAGAAAGACCCGGGGGTTCCTAGCCCCTGAATACAACGTTCGCTGCGTTGAAGCCGCAGTCAACCTCGACTTTGATGCTGGTCTAGAACGGGAACAAGAACTGTTTCGAGACTTGATGAAGGGCACTCAGTCAAAGGCCCAGCAGTACTACTTCTTCGCTGAACGCGCCGCCCTCAAGATTCCAGGTCTTCCGAAAGACACCAAGCCGGCGGACGTCAACCGGTGCGGGGTGCTCGGAGCCGGAACCATGGGCGGTGGAATCGCCATGAACTTCGCGAATGTCGGTATCCCGGTCACAATCGTTGAAAGAGATGAAGAGGCCCTTGAACGCGGGCTGGCGGTAGTTCGGTCCAACTACGAACGAACCGCTGCTCGCGGAGGAATCTCAAGTGACGACGTCGAAACCCGGATGGGCCTGATTAGCGGCTCCGTCGATATGGGTGACTTTGCTGAATGTGATCTGATCATAGAAGCCGTCTTCGAAAACATGGAACTGAAAAAATCTATCTTCGAGGAACTCGACCAAATTTGTCAGCCCGGGGCCATCCTGGCTTCAAATACCTCCGCTTTAGATATCAACGAAATCGCATCCGCCACCAGTCGACCCGAGGCGGTTATCGGGATGCATTTCTTCTCACCAGCCAACGTTATGAAAATGCTCGAAGTGGTTCGAGGTGACGAGACCTCAGATATCGCTATTGCGACTGCAATGGGCATCGGACGCACTATCGGCAAAACACCGGTCCTATGCGGTGTCTGCCATGGGTTCGTCGGTAACCGGATGCTATTTATGCGCGGTATTGAAGCTGAAAAAATGATTCTGGAGGGCGCCGCTCCCTCAAGGGTCGATCAGGTTTTGTTCGACTTCGGCTTGCCTATGGGCCCATTCGCAATGAGCGATCTTGCAGGGCTTGATATCGGCTGGGACGAAGCGACCTCCTCTGGATCGACCGTTCGCGAATTGCTTTGCGAAAGTGGTCGACGCGGGCAGAAAAATGGGAGTGGCTACTACACCTATGACCCAGAAACACGGGCTGCGACACCGGATCCTGACGTTGAAGAAATCATTCGAGGGTTTGCTGAACGGCAGGGAATCACTCAACGCGACGTTTCTGATCAAGAGATTCTCGAACGGTGTCTATACCCAATGGTCAACGAAGGCGCCAAAATTTTGTCCGAAGGTATCGCTATCCGCGGTAGCGACGTCGATGTTGTTTGGATTAACGGCTACGGATGGCCCATGTACACCGGAGGACCAATGTTTTGGGCCGACACAGTTGGCCTCAGCGACGTTGCAGACCGCATCAAGCATTATGGCTCTACCCTCGGTGGTGACCACTGGTCGATTTCACCTTTGCTCGAGCAGTTAGCCGCTGATGGCGGATCCTTGAGCACTTACACGAATTAGCACTAGCCCATGACGAGCGACTTTTCTCAAATAGCTTCCAGCTACGTCGAAGAGTTGCGCGCCCGCGGAACAGAAATAGACGCTCAACGTGCCTTGCCGCAAGACATCGCAGATCGCCTTGCTCAGGAGGGCTTTTATCGCTTGTGCACCCCTAACGAGCTTGGTGGAATGGGAGCCGAGCCACGAGTGTTGGCGGAAGTTTGCGAAATTCTTGCTACCGGTAATGCGTCGACTGCGTGGTGTGTTTTCATCGGAGCTACATCTCAGTACATGTTTCCTGCTGTCACACCGCAGCTACTTAAGGAACTCTTAGAGCAGCCAAACGTCATCACCAGTGGCGTGTTCGCATACTCCGGTACCGCCACTCGATCTTCAGATAATCCGGGACATTGGATTATCGATGGTCGTTGGGATTGGGGCTCTGGTTGCCATAATGCCGCCTGGATATCGGGAGGGGTTATCCTCTGTGACGAAACCGGGGGCCCGATCCTGGACACAAAGGACCGTCCGACCGAAGCGCGCGCGTTCTTTCGACCAGACGAGATCGAGATTCTGGACAATTGGCATACGGTCGGCCTTCGCGGGTCGGGTTCAAGTTCTTATACAGCCCACGCCCTCGAACTTCCTGACTATCGAGTCGCCACGGTCGAAGCACTGCGTTCATCACCATTCGCCAAGATGCCTATTTATCGATTTCCTCGCTTCGGTTATTTGGCTCTTCCCATAGGCGCTATCGCACTTGGTATGGCTAGGGATGCAATCGATGAGGCGCTCGATGTGGCTAAATCAAAGACCCCCACAGGCTCAGGGCGAACACTATCGTCACGACCCGCCTTCCACAGAGACGTAGCCCTCGCAGATTCGGCTCTACGGGCAGCCCGTGCATCGTTTTACGCAGACATAGCCACGGCCTGGGAAGAGGCGCAGAATGGAGTCGGATCTCTCGAAACTCGCCGCCTTCTTCGCACCTCAACAGTTCATGCCGTGACCACCGCCATCAGCATTGTCGACAGCATGTACACGACAGTCGGGGGCTCTTCGGTCTACGAAGACTCTGCCCTGCAACGGCACTTTCGTGATGTTCATGTGGCTTCCCAACACATGATGGTTGCTGAACCGGTAATGGAATTAGCCGGCCGAGTCATTAGCGGCACCGATGACGACGCCCCCGGGTTGTAAGTACTTCAGTATGTTTGAACGTAGGAATATGCAGTGACCGTAAACCACACTCTGGAAAATGACAGCTTCTCTTTAGGTTCAAGACCTAGGGCGGACGCGACTGTTGATGCCGAGCGTCTTATCCGCAAACAAGAGACCGCCTTGGGATACCGAATCATGGCGTCCTGGGGATGGGGAGCTGACGGCTCAGGACACATAACAGCACGCGATCCCGAACTCACTGATTGTTTCTGGTCGCTGAAATATGGTGTTCCTTTCGGTGAAGCAAATGTCGCTGATTTAGTACTGGTCAACCACGTTGGTGAAGTCGTTGAGGGGTCAGGTGAAATCAACCCGGCCGCGTTCTACATACACGCGCCAATACACTCAAGTCGATCTGACGTTGTTGGTGCTATCCACACCCACACTCCATATGGCACACCGTTCTCAGCAATGGCGATACCACTTCCCATGAGTAGCCAAGAGGCTGTTGCTTTTCACGGCTTGCAAGGGGTCTACGTTGGTGAAGAGGTGAACGTTACCGACCTTGCTACTGGCCAGCGCATAGCGGACGCCTTGGGTCACGGCCGCCTAGTAATTATGGCCAACCACGGCCTGCTGACCGTAGGCACCTCGGTTGCCTCCGCGATCGGTTTTTATCTAAATGCTGAGCGAGCCGCAGAAGTGTGCGTCAAAGTTCCTGATGGTCGAGTCATCAGCTCAAGTTCTGCTACTGACGTCCACCCCTCACTTGGTGACGAAACTAACGGGTGGCATATCTTCCAGTGGCTTGTTCGGTCTCGCGTGGGTGACTCCACGGTTGTCAACTAGTTGAAACGGGCAGGATCTTAGGTGTCAGATTTCGATGTTGTAGTGGTGGGCGCTGGTAACGCTGCTTGCTGCGCTGCGCTGTCAGCCGCTCAGCAAGGGGCCAAAGTCGTGGTCCTTGAAAGAGCCCCCAAAGTCGAGTCTGGTGGAAACAGTAGGTTCACAGCCGGTGCTATTCGTTTCGCCTACGACGGTGTCGACGACTTGGTGGATCTCATGCCCGATTTGACTCAAAGCGAAATCGAGAACACCGATTTTGGCACCTACACCGAAGATGAGTTTTACGCGGACATGGGGCGCGTCACCGACTACAGAACAGATCCCGAACTTGCCAACTTCCTAGTATCAAACAGCAAGAAAACCGTGATGTGGATGCAACGCAACGGTGTGCGTTTCGCCCCTATATGGGGACGCCAAGCGTTCAAAGTAGATGGAAAATTTAAGTTTTGGGGCGGCTTAACCGTTGAAGCGTGGGGAGGCGGTGAGGGCCTTGTCGATGCACTCCACGGCGCTCTCAGTAAGAGCGGCGTCGAACTCCGGTACGGAGCAACAGCCAAGGAACTGATTTTCGACGGATCAGTGGTCGAAGGGGTCCGGGTTCGTCAAGGCGGATCAATGGTCGATATACGAGCCAAAGCAGTCATCCTCGCCGCCGGAGGATTTCAGGCCAACTCGGAATGGCGAACACGTTACCTGGGTCCGGGTTGGGATCTAGCGAAGGTGAGAGGTACACGCTTCAACACCGGAGATGGCATCAGAATGGCCCTCGATATTGGCGCGATGCCATATGGAAACTGGAGTGGCGCCCACGCGGTGGCATGGGAATACAACGCCCCAGAATTCGGTGATTTGGCTGTAGGTGATGCCTTCCAGAAACACAGCTACCCGTTCGGCGTGGTGATCAACAACGAAGGTCAACGGTTCCTTGACGAAGGCGCAGATTTTCGCAACTACACCTATGCCAAATACGGACGTGAAATCCTAAATCAACCCGGGCATTCCGCGTGGCAACTGTTTGATTCAAAAGTTGACCACTTACTGCGTGACGAATATCGAATCAAACAAGTCACCAAAGTCCAAGCTGGCTCGTTGGAGGAATTGTGCGCTCGTATGGAAGGCGTGGACACGAGGAAAGCATTCGACACAATTACCAACTACAACGCCGCAGTAAATACGGCGACCCCATTTGACCCAAATGTTAAAGATGGTCGGTCAACTTCAGGGCTCTCTATAAATAAGTCAAACTGGGCAAATACCCTAGATGAACCACCCTTTCAGGCATACAACGTGACCTGCGGGCTGACTTTCACCTTCGGCGGTCTCCGCATCAACGACAAAGGACAGGTCTTAGATAGTGGTCTCGACACCATCCCAGGGTTGTACGCCGCCGGAGAGTTAGTGGGCGGCCTTTTCTACGGAAATTATCCGGGTGGTACCGGACTAATGGCAGGAGCAGTTTTTGGGCGATTAGCTGGGGACAGTGCTGGCTCCGAGACAGCTAGTTGACGTGCCGCTCTTTACCCTCCCAATAAGGCTTACGAAGCTCAGTCTTGAGAATCTTCCCTGACGGATTACGCGGAATCATGTCCATACGATCAACCGACGTTGGACACTTGTAGTGTGCAAGCCGCTCACGGCAATACTCGATCAGGGCTTCTTCAGACGGATCAGTGTCAGGAGCCGCCGTGATGACCGCCTTAACAGTTTCACCCCATTTGTCGTGCGGAACCCCTATGACAGCGACATCGGCAACTTCAGGATGGCTCATCAACGCATTTTCGACTTCGGCCGGGTAGATATTCTCCGCTCCCGAAATGATCATGTCCTTGACACGGTCATGGATAAACAAGAAACCCTCAGCAAGATATCCGGCATCCCCGGTGCGAAACCAACCTCGCCCTTCGTCGTCACGACCTTCGGGGTAAACCTCCGCTGTCGCAGCCGGATCTTTCCAATAACCCTTCAAAGTAACCACTGACTTAAGCCAAATTTCTCCGACCTCGCCTTCGCCTAAATCCTCAAGTGTTTCTGGGTCGACAATTCGAAGCTCGATATCAGCCCACGGTTGTCCCGCCGATCTAAGTAAATGAGCTTTAGAGCCACCCGGGTCATGATGTTCAGCTCGCAGGATGGTGCCACCACCAGTGGTTTCAGTCAGCCCATAAGCACCCACAAAATCGCATCCCATCATCTGCATACTTCCGGCAAGCACCTCTTCGGTGATCGGGGATGCTCCATAAACCATGCAGCGCAAGCTAGAAAAATCTGTCTCTTGCGCCTCAGGAGTTATTAGAAGGAACTGCAAAATCGCTGGCACTAATAATGCGTTCGTAACCGAATAAGCCTCCATCAAGCGGAGCAGCTCCACTAAATCAGCTTCTCTCAGCAAAACGTTAGTGCCACCGTTAAAGAGTCCTACAACACCCCACCCACTGCCCGCTATGTGAAATAAAGGCATCGCTACAAGATTCACGCTGTCCGAGTCAAAAGACCATTCCTCGCTCGCTACCGGCAAAAAAGAAAAGAAATTTCTGTTGGTGAGTTCGACCCCTTTGGGAAGCCCTGTGGTCCCGGAGGTATACAGCTGATAGCAGGTGTCAGTCCAGCCGACTTCGACTTTTGGGTCGTCATCTGCGTATCCCGACAGCCAGTCTTGGTATGAGTCATATTCACCACCGTCGCCGACGACAACGATCTTCGTAACCGTCTCGAGGTTCATCTGCGCTAGCTGAACTAAAAATTCTTCGCCGATAAGAAGGACCTTTACTTCTGCATGGTTCAGAACGTATTCCATTTCAGGGGCGGCTAGACGCCAGTTCACCGACACGCTCACCGCATTGATTTTGCTTGCCCCGATGAGATAGGTGAAATACTCCGGTCCGTTCTTATCCAGATGCGCAACGCGATCTTGCGGACCAACACCGGCCGCCGATAAGGCATTTGCTACCTGGCTTGATTCAGAATTCAACTGAGCATAAGTCCACTCTTGGCCCTGATAGATCAACGCGACCTTGTCGGGTTGACCCTCAGCGTGGAATCGAGAAATATCAGCAATAGATGTTACGGATGACATACGGAACGGGACCTCGTCTCTTGTTCAAAAACCTAACTCGAAACGATAGCTACTCAGAACAGCATCATGACTCCATGCACGGACCATTTAAAGATGTACCTTTAAACGGTCAATCAACACGCTCAGTGGAGTGGCATGCCCAAGATCATCTACACCCATACAGACGAAGCACCTGCTCTCGCTACGTACTCTTTCCTACCAATCCTTCAGGCTTTTGCGAAGGCCGCTGGAGTCAGCGTTGAGACTCGAGATATTTCCCTGGCCGGACGGGTGATCGCTTCATTTCCAGAACATTTGACCGAAGAGCAACAAATTGGTGATGCTTTGGCAGAGCTGGGAGAAATGACCCTCCTCCCCGACGCAAATATCATCAAGTTGCCCAATATTTCAGCCTCAATCCCCCAACTCCAGGCCACTATCGCCGAACTGCAACAAGCTGGCTTGGCCGTCCCGGACTACCCCACTGATCCTCAGACTTCAGAAGATGAAGCTATCCGGGAGAGATACGACAAAATTAAGGGCTCCGCAGTTAACCCGGTTCTACGGGAAGGCAACTCGGATCGCCGGGCGCCAAGAGCCGTGAAGCAGTTCGCTCAGAAGTTTCCGCACTCCATGGGTGACTGGTCGTCTACCTCGCAGACCCATGTAGCGACGATGGGCGACAATGACTTCAGGTCGAACGAAAAATCGATTACAGCCGAAACCGACACAACACTTCGGATCCGACACACCTCCGTCGAAGGAACGGTGAGCATCCTCAAAGAGGTTCAAGTCGCCTCCGGCGAAATTGTTGACGCGACATTTATGTCAGTACGTCACCTCCGCGCCTTCCTAGACGAACAGCTAGAAGACAGCAAAAAGCGGGGAGTTCTCTTCTCACTGCACCTCAAAGCCACCATGATGAAGGTGTCCGATCCAATTATTTTCGGACACTGCGTTCGGACTTATTTTTCAGATGTCTTCGCCGAACACGACCAGACCCTCAACCAGCTGGGCGTGAACGTCAATAACGGACTCGGAGATTTACTGGAAGCGATTCAAGAACTCCCAACTGGTGACCGGCAAGCGATCGAAGAGTCGATCGAACGTGCCTATGAGCAAGGTCCGGCACTCGCGATGGTCGACTCGGATAAAGGAATCACGAATTTACACGTGCCCAGCGACGTGATTGTGGACGCATCAATGCCTGCAATGATTCGGTCGTCCGGGCAGATGTGGAACTC
>SGYJ01000046.1 GCA_004214275.1 Acidimicrobiales bacterium
CTCGCGAAGCTTGCTGAATGGTTAGGGGGAAGCGCTATCGGTCAAGTTGAGTGGGCACTTGTGCTTGACTCAGTAACTTTCCTGATAGCGGCATGTCTTATAGCAACGCTCCCGCTTGTACCTCGCCGAAGAGAAGAAAAGAAAGCGGGACCTATCGATCTCGCTCAAGGTGCACGCGAACTGCGTGAAGGATGGGCTTTCATCGCGATCAGCCCCCAAGTACGAGCAGTCCTCGTCGGACTGGCCACCGGGATGATCGGTGGTGGGATGTTGATTCCTCTCGGAGCGGTCTATAACGACGTCATCTTGAAAGCTGGTAACGCCGGTTTCGGGACCATTCTGGTGACCCTTGGACTAGGTGTCTCGGTAGGCGTATCGATGTTGTCAGCGATGCAACGAAGATTAAACAAAGACAACGGGTTTATTGCCGCCATCTTTGGTGCCGGTACCTGTTTGCTATTTGCCGTATCAACCTCCAACACGTTCTGGAATCTGGCCGGAGTATTTGCAATGGGGATCTTCGCCGGATCGGTATACGTATTGGGATTCACCCTTCTCCATGAACACGTCGAAGAGCAGCTTCGAGGGAGGGTCTTTAGTGCCCTATACACCCTGGTTCGTTTTTGTCTGCTCTTGTCAATCACAGTCGGTGGGTTCTTATCTGACGGCTTTAATTGGCTCTTCGATGTTCTCTTCGACAATGAACTCACTGTGGGCTCGTGGACCCTGGCTCTGCCCGGGGTTCGAGGTGCCTTATGGTTAGCAAGCCTCTTTATGTTGCTGGCATCAGGGCTTGCATGGGTTTCACTGCGCACCCCCAATAAGAAGTTGCAATGAACCGACGTGGAAAATACATAGCATTTGAAGGATGGGAAGCAAGCGGGAAGTCAACACAAGCCCGACTTCTAAGTCAACGCCTAGATGCGGTGTTGACTCGAGAACCGGGCGGCACTGCTTTGGGTTTGGCGATCAGAGACCTGTTGCTCGGCAACGGTCCGGCCCCGACCGAACGCGCCGAAGCACTGCTTTTCGCGGCAGACAGAGCACAGCACTTAGCTGAAATCGTAGAGCCGGCACTCGCCGAAGGACGGGACGTCATAACTGACCGTTCCTACGGTTCAACGCTCGCATACCAGGGTTACGGACGTGGCCAGTCCATCGAAGAACTTATGCGCCTCGTTGAATGGACCAGCGGAGGATTGCTCCCCGATCTTGTCGTTCTCCTAACAGTTGCTGTCGATACAGCAGATGATCGGTTAGGAGACCAACGTGACCGAATGGAAAGCGAAGATGGCGACTTCGCGACGCGAGTTGTAGATGGGTTCACCGCTCTAGCAGAGGCAGACCCGGATCGATGGGTCGTTGTTGACGGTGCCGGATCGATTGAGGAGGTAGCTGCAAGGGTTGTCAAAGCAGTCGGTTTGCCATGACCGATGCGTTCAGCCAAGTAGTTGGACAGTCAGCAGCTGTATCGATGCTCCGAAACGCTGTTGTGAACCCGGCTCACGCCTACCTTCTGAACGGCCCGGATGGTTCCGGTCCACGAAACCTGGCAGTTAGTTTCGCAGCAGAGCTTCTAGCGCATGAACGGGAAAACCCCGAAGACCACCGAAGACTCGCTCTCGCCGAAGCTCACCCAGATTTGCTGATAGTTGAACGAGAGGGACTGGAATACCGGGCGGAAGAAGCGGAGTCATTGCGAGATGCTGGCTACAGGAGTCCCTTTGATGGTGACCGACAAATCATCCTTATTGAAGATATTCAGCTAGCTAATGATGTGTTCGTTGGAATGACACTCAAGGTGTTAGAAGAGCCGCCCCCTTCAACTTATTTCATCTTGACCGCAGAAGAAGTGACGTCCCGGCTGGCGACCATTGCATCTCGCTGCACACCAGTTGATTTAGCTGCTGTCGATACTGAGGATTTGGTAGAACACCTCCAAATATTGGGTGTTGACGAAGACCGATCTCGCGCCATAGCGAACATTGCGGATGCATCCATAGATCGAGCGGTGCTCCTTGCTTCTGATAGTGCCGCCCTGGAACGGTGGGAGACATGGTCCCAGCTTCGAACAGATCTTGATGGCACAGGTGCTGCCGTCACCTTGGCTGTGGACCGCTTATTGCAACTAGTTGACGAGTCAGCAGAGCCTCTTCGAAAGCGCCAAGAACAAGAGCTGGAAGCACTCGATGAATTAGCCGAAAGGTATGGTGAACGAGGTCTCGGTCGATCAAAGCTTGAAATTCGCCACAAGCGAGAACTGCGCAGACTCCGCACAGACGAGTTATTAATGGGCATGACAGCTGTGGGGAACGCCATCAGTGAGGGCATAACGAACGGGTCAATCGACGCGTCTAGCGGATCAAGATCTTTGGTCTCGCTTAACACAGCGGCGAACGATTTGAGACGAAATGGTAACGAGCGGCTTCAACTGCAGAATTTGTTTATCAACTTGAAAGTTTAAAACCGTTGTACCAGCTGCACGGAATTGAGCCCGAGGTGGGAATCGAACCCACGACCTGCTCTTTACGAGAGAGCCGCTCTACCACTGAGCTACTCGGGCGCTAACCCAACCGACGCTACCACCGGGCCCTCGCGACAGGACCAAAGCTTGATCGGCGATTTTGAGTGAACCTTCGCCAAGAGTTGCGGTCTATTCGACGCTGTTGGGTACGATGACGTTATGAACGCACTCGCAGCTCAAGTCTGGCACTTTTGGTTGGCTGTACCTTTAGCTATTGGCACGGTCCTAGGAGTGGTCCAACTTATAGCGGGCTACATAATGAAGGTCGTAGCCCCTCGTTACCCGAAACGCTGAATTCGCTGATGACGGATGGACCCGTCGACTGGGAGTTGGCGAAACGAATCGCGTCGCGTGTCGCTGGTGACGAACCACTATCTCGTTCTTACCTAGGTGATTCATTGCACAGAGATTTCTCTGAGTTCACCCCATTAGCCGAAGAGCTGGTTGGAATTGAGACCGGGTTGACTTCCTCTGAGGGTTCAGCACGCGCCAAAGTAATTGACCGCGAAGGATGGATCGACGCCAATATTCGTTCGTTCAGACGGCTACTGCGGCCGGTGTTGGCGGAATCCTCTGACTCGGACCCGACCAGTGGTATCGCTGGCAAGATTGCGGCAGCAGAACTGGGCGCTGCGTTGGGTTGGATGTCTCGGCGGGTCCTAGGCCAGTACGACCTGTTACTAGCCGAAGATGAAGATCGAGACGAACAAGACTTTGTGTATTACGTCGGCCCGAACATTTTGGCGATCGAAAAGAAATTCGCGTTTGACCCCAAACAATTCAGACTCTGGCTGGCTTTGCATGAACTAACCCATCGTTCGCAGTTCACAGGAGTTCCCTGGCTCCGACCTCGTTTCTTGGAATTAGTGAACCAAATGCTCGACGAAGTTGAACCCGACCCTGATCGCGTCAAGCAAGGCCTTCAAGATTTTGTCCAAATGAAACGCAATGGCAAAGATCCGCTGGCTGACGGGGGAGTAGCGCAACTGTTTGCCAGCGAGCGACAAAAACAACTGTTGGACTCTGTTGGAGGAATGATGAGTTTGGTGGAGGGACACGGCGATGTGACCATGTCTCGAGCCGCAGCTGGACATGTACCGCACGCCCAACGTTTCCACCGAGTAATGCAAGAGCGTCGTAACAGTGCTACCGGCGTCAGTCGTCTAATGCAGAAACTGATGGGACTAGAGGCCAAACTGGCTCAATACCAGGCAGGGGAAGACTTCATCGCTGCAATCGAATCTCAGCGTGGTGATCGCGCTGTTGATCTCATCTGGCAGGACCAAGACCATCTTCCGTCTATGGCTGAAATACGCAATCCGACGGCTTGGATGGAACGAGTTCCAGTCATTTAGCAGAGGTAAATACATGGGAAAATATGATTCTCTGCACCACTTTTTTGACCAGTGCACGTTTCCCAGCAACGGCCCGATTCATTGTGCGGTTTCAGGGGGAGCTGACTCATCGGCGCTGCTAATTCTGGCTTCGATGACGGGCGAAGAAGTTATTGCGCATCACGTTGATCACGGGTTGCGTCCAAATAGTTCTATTGAAAGTGATCGCGTTGCACGACTCGCCAATCAGGTCGGCGCGAAGTTCCGATCCGTGGCGTTGTCCTTAGAAGAGGGTCCTAACTTGGAAGCCCGAGCCAGGTCGGCGCGCTTTGATGCGCTGCCCGATGATGTCCTTACAGGACACACAGCCGACGACCAAGCAGAAACAATCATCCTTCATCTTCTGCGAGGAGGAGGGCCCGATGCTTTAGCGGGAATGGGACACGAACAGCATCCGATAATCAAACTTCGACGAGCAGACACAGAATCGATATGCCAAATATGCGAATGGACACCAGTAG
This sequence comes from Acidimicrobiales bacterium, assembly GCA_004214275.1. Taxonomy (GTDB): domain Bacteria; phylum Actinomycetota; class Acidimicrobiia; order Acidimicrobiales; family Poriferisodalaceae; genus MedAcidi-G3. The sequence continues at coordinate 4,380 of SGYJ01000046.1, forward strand.
AAGATCCCAGCAACGAGGATCCGAGATTCCGACGCAATCGCGTCCGACATGAGGTTCTCCCGTTGTTGAACGAAGTGGCTGAGCGCGACGTAGTGCCGTTGCTTATTCGGGCTGGGGAAATCGCGGACAAGGACGCGGATTTACTTGACCGGCTAGCTCAAGAAATTGATGTCACCGATGCAGCAGCTCTTGCTTCGGCGCCTATCGCCCTTGCGCGTCGCTCAATTCGGGCGTGGCTAAGAGGTGAACACCCGCCAGATCTGGCATCGGTTGAGCGAGTTCTTCAAGTCGCACGAGGAGAGGCTTTGGGTACCGAGATAACGGGTGGAAGATCCGTTAGGCGGACCAACGGAAAATTAAGACTTGAAACCTTGCTGCAAGAACACGGAGAACTTCCCGAAAGCGGCTAGGTTCCGATCCTGTGACAGATCTGAGCCCGACAGACGACCCCGCTCTGACTGAAATTCTTGTAACCCGCGACGAAATCAAAGCAAGAGTGCAGGGGCTAGGGCAAGAGATTTCAAATGATTACGCGGGACGGGTCCCTCTGTTGATTGGGGTATTGAAGGGAGGAGTTATCTTCGTCTCCGACCTAGCGAGAGCGATCAATCTGCCCGTTGAGCTTGACTTCATGGCAGTCTCCTCATACGGCAGCACCACGCGAAATAGCGGTGTGGTGCGGATCATTAAAGACCTTGACAATGATATTGAAGGACGAGACGTCATCATTGTGGAAGACATCGTCGATAGCGGCCTTACCTTGCGGTATTTGCGGAAAACCTTGTTGGCTAGAAACCCGGCGAGCCTAGAGTTCTGTTCTTTGCTAGTCCGTGAAGAACAACAGGCAGATCTTGATGATCTGGTGAAATATGCGGGCTTTCGACTACCTCAGGTATGGGTGGTGGGCTACGGACTTGACGTCGGCCAACGGTACAGAAACCTGGGCGACATATGGGCCTACGACACTTCGGTCGAGCAATAATCACGTCTTAACTCCCAGTGGCCCCATCAAAATTGGGGAAGTAATGTCTGGGTCGCATTAGTGTTTCAGCGCTAGCGGAATAGGGGACCGTGAAGGGAAAGTGGGCAGAAGGTATTGAGCCCAGGAACTTCGCCTGGGTTATCAAGGATTCTCTTGCCGTATGTGAACGTCCCGGTGGCTATGGCGAACACCATCGACGCGTTCGCCGTCAAGAAGAGATCATTTGGGTTCGCCAAAACCACTTCGATGTGCTCTATTCACTCATCGCGGGTTCCCACAATCTCCACAATTACGAAGAACTGGGCATGCCATTTCGGCATAGGCCTTGGCCGGCCCATGATCAATTAGCTCAATACATGGAAGTGTTGTTCACTGAAATTCAGGGTGCCACGACCGCAGGACTGCAAGTGCTCGTTCACAAAGAAGAAGTAGGAGAGCGTCTTTGTGGGTTAATGGCCGCATATCTCCTGTGGGCAGGATTGGTCCAGACCGGACCTCAGGTGACGGCTCTAGCTGAACGAATCTTTCAGCAACGATTAGGTCCACATGGCAGAGAGCTTGTAGAGATAGCTGTCGGAATGGAACATCAGCACGAGGACACTGGTAAGTGAACCAACAATCCAACAGTGATTGCATCCAACTTCGAGGACTCCGTGTTGTCTGCATAGTCGGAGTGCTCCCTGAAGAACGCGAACGCCCTCAGCCAATAGAACTCGACATCGACATATATGCGGACCTATCAGTAGCAGGTAAATCCGATGACCTTACCGACACCGTCGATTATGGAGCGGCGGCAGAAGCTGCAACCGAGATCTGTTTGTCATCCAAGGCGGAACTATTGGAGCACTTGGCGCAACGAATTGCTGATCAACTGCTCCTATTAACACCGGTGTCGGCGGTTGATATAACCATCAAGAAAATACGACCACCGATCCCACTGGATATCAAAACCGCAGCGGTTCAGGTTGTTCGTCACACCGATGAATGAGAGAACTTCGTCTGAACCGATAAGAGCGTTCCTCGGTTTCGGTTCCAACTTGGGTGACCGACATGATCTGCTATCAGAAGCAGTTGATGACCTTCCTGGAAAATATGCCGTATCAGGCTTATATGAAACCGCACCAGTTGGAGGTCCCATCCAGGGTTCATACCTCAACCTGGTTGTCGAAATTCGCACCACTCTAAGTCCCTACGATCTGCTTGGTACCTGCCAAGACCTCGAGCAGTCAGCGGGTCGTGTGCGCATGGAACGTTGGGGGCCACGAACACTTGATGTGGATGTGTTGCTTTACGGTGAACTTGAGCTCGAAGATCCCGACCTAACGATCCCCCATCCACGAATGTATGAGAGAGCTTTCGTGCTCTACCCCTTGGCAGAACTTGCTCCGGAATTACTCCCGGATGGTTGGGAGCTCGCAGTTGCTGACCAAGCAATAGAACGACTTGGGGACTGGGCGTTGTTCACATCCCGGGAATAGAACCAAATTGCGTCTCAACTTTCGAAAATATGACTTGGTGTGAGACGTCGAATGCCAAACTCTCGAAATAGATCTTCTTTATTTCTCTGTTGGTCGCACCGCTGGAGCGATTCATGAAGCACCATAAAGCTTGAGTACTTCCGAAAATAATAAGGAGTGCTGCACAAACTTAACTTCGTTGAGGAGACATGGCGGAAATCCCCTACCAATTTGCCCCCGACAGCAAAGTCGAAGGTGTCATAACGAAGCATGCTGGTCTTGGAGCAGGCGAGGAAACCAACGATGTCGTAACTATCGCTGGACGACTCATGCTGAGACGGGTTCAGGGCAAATTAGCTTTCGGCACCCTTGACGATGGTTCAGGTCGGATCCAACTATTTGCACCCTCCAAAAGCACCCCAGACTTTGATGAGTTCTGCGATCTGAATCTCGGTGACTGGTTAGGAGTAACGGGCGTTGTCATGACCACCCGTCGCGGAGAGCTAAGCGTTCGGGTGGACTCCTGGGTTCGCTTAGCCGAAGCCCGCCGACCTTTCCCAGACAAATGGCATGGGATTAGCGATACGGACACCAGATACCGGCAACGGTACGTAGACCTTTGGGTAACACCACAAGCTCGAGAAGCTTTCAAAACAAGAAGTCGAATGATTTCGCTTACCCGCTCCTTTTTAGAAGACCGAGGGGCGATCGAAGTTGAGACACCCATTTTCCACCCAATACCGGGCGGCGCTAACGCAAGGCCGTTCACCACCCACCACAACGCGCTCGACCTTGACCTATATCTCAGGATCGCGCCAGAACTGTACCTAAAACGACTCACCGTCGCCGGCTTCGAAAAAGTATTTGAGATTGGACGTGTTTTTCGTAACGAGGGAGTATCAACACGCCACAACCCAGAGTTCACAATGCTCGAACTGTACGAGGCCTACGCCGACTACGAAGACATAATGCGCCTTGTCGAAGAGCTAGTTGAACACTTAGCAATTGAAATCACCGGATCAACGGTGCTTGCTGTGGGAGATAGAGAACTCGATGTCGCAAAACCATGGCGGCGTGCAACTATGACTGAATTGATTGAGGAATCCATCGGGGTCGCATTGACATTGGACACACCGGTCGAGGAACTGCGCGCGATTGCATCAGAACATGAAATCCCTATTAAAGATGCTTATGGGCCTGGGAAACTGATCTTGGAAATCTATGAAAAGACCACGGAGAGTTCGCTATGGGGTCCCGTCTACGTGACGGACTATCCGGTCGAAGTATCGCCTCTGTCTCGCGAGCACAGATCCAACCCAGGGATGACCGAGCGTTTCGAAGCAATATTGGCAGGAAGAGAACTCTGCAATGGTTTCAGCGAACTCGTAGATCCCGAACAACAACGGATCCGATTCGAAGAGCAGGCGGCACAAAATGCAGGCGGGGACGACGAAGCGATGCTTGTAGACGAAGACTATCTGCGTGCCCTTGAATATGGTTTGCCACCCACCGGAGGTGTAGGTATAGGCATTGATCGCCTAGCGATGCTTCTTACCGGTGCAACAAGTATTAGAGATGTCGTTTTGTTTCCGACGTTGCGACCGGAACAGACATAGGCCTACGACTTGATCTAGGCATCGCTACGGCGTTGGCGCAGAACCCTCCGGCAGATCCTGGCGTTGTATGAACAAACCTTCCGCTTCCATGAAACGACCGTCAGGTCCATCACCTGAACCTCGCAACGTTATTTTTCGACCTTCGATCTTATGCACCCAAGCCCTAAACTTCGCTGGAACCGCTAAAGGTGCAGGTCCTATGTAGTCCACCTTCAAATAAGCGGTGTAGGCCTGACGCCCGCGCATCCGATTCAAGGCGCCCATTACCTCGTCGATGATCAAGGCTTGAACGCCGCCATGCACTCTTTCTGGAGGGCCAGCGAACATTGGATCAATAGTGCCCGTACAAACAACACTTTCGTCTGACTCCTTTACAAATGACAAGCCAATTGATGCGGGATGTAAATCGCCCCCTGCGATCGAGAATGGGTCAAATTCGATTTCATCTCCAACCTCAAGTTCAAGGGGCGTGAACTGGCCCGCGTAGATCGCGGCCAAATGAGGGCGAGTCAGCATGTCATCTAGCTTGTTTCTCTCATCACCGGATTCAAAACGAGCTGCCAACGACTCGATGTCTTCAGCAATTTCTTTTAAGGCTTCATCCGGTAAAAGACGGCCCGAAATTGCTTGGTTTAAACGGCGTGCCGCCTTGGCGGCCTCAGCTACTGCATCCCAGGTGCTCATCCCCCGAACGCTACCGCGCCAAGACACCTCGCAGGCGGGTACCTCGAGGCAGTACGGTCAGGATATGCGCCGCATCATTTTCGACGAAGAACACGACATGTTTCGCGAGTCAGTTCGATCGTTCATTGATAAAGAGATTGTCCCGAACCACGAAAAGTGGGAACAGAACGGGAAAGTCGATAAAGAGATGTTCCAAAAAGCTGGCTCCCATGGCTTTCTAGGAACGGCCATACCCGAACTATACGGGGGAGGCGGAGTCCAAGATTTTCGCTATAACTCAATCATCAACGAAGAGGTTCAACTTGCGGGCGTCGTCGGGTCGGGAATGTGCATCACATTGCACAATGACGTCTGTCTGCCCTACTTCATCAACTACTGCAACGAAGAACAAGCTGAACGATGGATGCCTGGACTTGTTAACGGCAACCTGATGACCGCGATTGCTATGACCGAACCTGCGATTGGATCGGATCTGGCGTCAATGGGTACAAGTGCGATCCGAGAAGGAAATGGCTACGTGGTAAACGGATCAAAAACGTTTATTACCAATGGCATTAACAGTGATTTGATAATCACGGCTGTAAAAACAGACCCATCAGAAAAACATAAAGGCATGTCACTGCTGGTCGTCGAAGAAGGCATGGAGGGTTTCGAACGGGGAAGAAACCTTGACAAGCTAGGCATGAAAAGCCAAGACACAGCCGAGCTGTTCTTCAACGACCTATACGTCCCGGAAGAGAATGTCCTGGGCGGCGAGGGCTCGGGCTTTTTGAACTTGGTGAACAACTTGCCCCAAGAACGATTGTCAATCGCGATCACAGGAACAGCGTCGGCGCAGGCCGCGTTCAATTGGACAGTCGAATATGTCACTGAACGCGAAGCTTTCGGACAGAAAATTTCGTCTTTCCAAAACACACGATTTGAATTGGCGGAAATGAAAACCGAACTTGACATGGCATGGGTGTTCGTTGATCGTCAGATTCAGGCTCTAAATGAAGGCGAATTGACGGCCGAAGATGCAGCGGAAGCAAAATGGTGGTGCACGGAAATGCAGCTTCGAACTATCACACGTTGCCTGCAACTGTTCGGCGGGTATGGCTTCATGAATGAATACCCGATAGCGAGGGCTTACGCAGACGCCAGAGTGCAAACAATTTATGGCGGTACCACCGAAATCATGAAAGAAATCATCGGCCGGAAAATTACCGGCCGATAGAGACCATTTTTACATTCCAAACAAACTCAGCGAACACCGATAGGAGTGCGTCATGACCCGATCAATTGAATCCGTGGCAGTAATAGGTGCTGGCACGATGGGCGCGGGTATTGCTGCCGCGAGCGCAGCTGCGGGATGTCGGGTACTTATCCTCGATATGAATCAAGAAACTGTTGAAGCGGCACTTCAACAGGTTGACGAAGAGAACCGCCATCTAGTTACTGCAGGCCTAGTTGATACCGACCTCGAGGCAGTCGCTGAGTATGACTGGATCTGTGAGGCCGTCGTGGAAGATCTTGCCGTGAAAAGAGAATTATTTAGCCGCCTTGAGGAGATTCGAAAAGACGGATCAGTCATTTCTTCCAACACTTCAGGAATCCCGCTACGCCAGATATCTGAAGGAATGCCAGAACGCTTCCGTTCAGATGTAGCCATTACGCACTTTTTTAACCCAGTCAAAGTAATGCGACTGTTCGAATTGGTTCCCGGTGAAGACACAGACCAAGAAGTCATATCCGCCTTCACAGACTTTGGTGCCGATCGGCTTGGAAAAGGAGTAGTCCACGCGAAAGACACAGTTAATTTCATCGGTAACCGAATCGGCTGTTTCTTTATGCTGTCTGGTCTGCATCTAGCTAAACCCCACCTCGTGGATGGGATGAATCAAGAAACCGTAGACGCTGTATTGGGTGCACCAGTCGGACTTCCCCCAACTGGCCTGTACGGCCTTATCGATCTAATCGGTTTAGATGTAATGGAACTTGTAGGAAAAAACCTTGCAGTCAATTTGCCCGAGGCTGACATAGGTCAAAAATTCACAAGCTTCCCGTCTACCGAGCAACAGATGCATGACAGAGGCCAACTAGGTCGCAAAGTGGGTGGAGGTTTTTACAGGCAAAGCAAAACGGCTGACGGCGAACGTCGCAAAGAAAGCTTCGACCTCATCAATGAAGAGTGGCGTGATGCTCAAGAGCCTCAACTTGGCGGAATACCCGTTGACCTGGGAGAAGTAGTCTTCGACGACTCTCCCCAGGGCGAACTTGCCTGGAAAGTGTTTGGAGGGACCTTGAGGTACGCCGCGTCGTTGGTACCCGAGATTGCGGATGATGTACTCAATATCGACAACGCCATCCGATGGGGATTCAATTGGGTTCACGGCCCATTCGAAATGATTGATCACCTAGATCCGCGAAGGATTATCGATCGCATTCGAGCTGAAGGGGCTGAGCTTCCATCAATGCTGCAGGTTCTGAACGAAGCGGGAGTCGAATCTTTTTATCGTAACGAAGGAAGCGAATATTTAGGCATAGATGGTGACTACCACTCAGCGGACAGTTCAGCTGATTGAACCTCGTTGTCGCACTATTGCATCCGACATAGTGACAACGTCCCGCATTTCAGAACCATCATGAATCCGCACCACGTCGATACCAGCACAAATTGCGTGTGCGACCGTCGCCGCAGTTCCAAAGAGACGTTCACCCACGCGTGACCCAAGTACGGTCCCGATTGAAGACTTCTTCGAAGTTCCGATGAGTAACGGAAACTCAAGATGAACTAACTCGGGCAAGCGACGCAAAATCTCCAAGTTCTGCGAAACGGACCAGCCGAACCCAAACCCGGGATCCAAAATTAATTTGGCGGAGTCGACCCCTGCCGAGTCACACACGGACAGCGCGGTGATGAACCCGGAAGTGATGTCATCAATGACGTCATGATGTTCGAGCCCACGTTGATTATGCATCAGTACTGCTCCGACCCCCCGATCTGCGACCAGATAGGAAAGATCGGGATCCAACTGAAATCCGGAAATGTCATTAACAACGCTCGCGCCGACATCCAAAGCAGCTTCAGCAACTGCAGCCCACGTCGTATCAACAGAAATCGGTAATCCGACTTCAGCGTTAATTGCTTCAATTACGCGAACGACCCGACTTTTCTCTACCGAAACCGGCGTCGGATCTGCGCCAGGTCGCGAAGAAGCGCCCCCTACATCAATAATGTCGACCCCGGAGGCTTCGAAGCTCTTTGCCAACGCCACTGCCTTGTCGAGCTCGCCGGCTACACCATCGCCGGAAAATGAGTCTTGCGTAGCGTTCACAATTCCCATCACATAGGTCCGACGTCCCCAATCCCATATGACGCCTCGACCAGCTTCAAAAGTCGCTGCCTTGTACCTACGGTCAATCGGCCACACCAGAAACTCCGCAAATCTACTTAACGCTCAAGAGTTGACAACAGACTGGTCGCTGCGTCTCGCATGCCCTGCACCCCTGGGGTCGCTGGCAGACCATCAAGTGCAGCTAAGGCATTATCCACAAACTCTTGGGCCGTCGCCACAGAAGTAGCTATCTCAGGTCCTTCTACAACTATCGCCCGCGCCTTATCTCTAGTTTCCTCATCCAATTGCTGGCCAAGTAACTCTGTCACTGGGTGACCATCGGCAATCATCCGAATGACCGGCAACGTGTAGACGCCTTCTCTCAGGTCATTGCCAGAGGGTTTACCAAGCTCTTCGTCAGTGGCTATCAAATCAAGAATGTCGTCGACCACCTGGAAGGCCATTCCATACGCGTGGCCGAATTCACTAAGTTGATCCACCACTGAGCGGTCAGCTCCGCTCACAATTCCGCCAATACGACACGAAGTTGCGTACAACGCAGCGGTTTTCCCAGAAATAGCTTGGAGATACTGTTCCTCACTCCTCCCAATGTCGTAAATCAGTTGGAGTTCGCGAACCTGTCCTTCGCACAAGTGACCAATAGTCGCCGCTAACAACTCCGCCACTTCAGTTCCCAATGAGGCCGCCAACTCAGACGCCTTCGCCAAAAGAAAATCACCGGCGAGAATTGCTGTGAGATTGCCCCAGCGGTGATTCACCGCCTCAATTCCCCGACGCGTCTCGGCCTCATCCATAACATCGTCGTGATATAGCGACCCTAGATGGACAAGTTCAACTGCCACCCCCCCGCGGACCATTTCGTCGCTAAGACTTTCAGGTCTATCACCCGCCGGGTCCAACGAAAGTGCCGAGGCGATTACGAAAGCCGGCCGTAAGCGTTTCCCACCTGCAGGTATCAGATGAGAGGCAACCTCAGTCAAGAAGTCGTCGTCGGTTGTCGCAGCCTCTCGCAGAGCGGCTTCCACACGGCCTAAATCCGCGTTGGGATCAACCCGATGCTGAAGAGGAGTAAGAGAAACCACAATGCCAACCTAACTGGAAAGCTAAACGACAACTCGATCTGGCCTGAAACCATGGGCTCGGTCGACCCAAATTAAAATTAATTGAAATTTGCCTACAAGCCGCTGCGAGACATGGTCACTATCCCGGTTACACTCCAGTAACGCCCGTCATCCCTGGGCACACTTGCCTCCTGGAGGATTCAGTGTTTGAAAGGTTCACCGATCGAGCTCGTCGAGTAGTTGTTCTGGCTCAAGAGGAAGCGCGCCTTCTCAACCACAATTACATCGGTACCGAGCA
>SGYJ01000047.1 GCA_004214275.1 Acidimicrobiales bacterium
GTTGAGTCCTGGGGCCGTGACGAATGGGTCAAATTCAACATGGAGTCACAGAACTGGGCTCTCAGCCAATTCATGCATGGTGAACAAGGCGCGCTAGTTTGCACCGCCAAAATTGTTGAGACGGTGCCATGGATGGACGCAAAATATTACGCATCAACCCAGGTAGTCGATGAAGCTCGACATGTCGAAGTCTTCGCAAAATATTTGGACACGAAGTTGTCGGATAGCTATCCGATCAATGTTCATTTGAGGATGCTCTTAGACGATATTATCGAAGACTCCCGATGGGATATGACGTACCTCGGAATGCAGATCATGGTTGAAGGCCTTGCGTTGGCAGCTTTTGGATTCATGTATCAGCAGAGCGAAGAGCCTCTTCTAAAACAATTGTTGCGCTATGTAATGAGCGACGAGGCTCGCCACGTGGCTTTTGGGATTCTCTCCCTCAGAGAGGTCTACCAAGACATGACGCAGGCTGAGCTTCGTGATCGCCAAGAATTTGCGTTCGAAGCAGCAGTCCGAATGCGGGACAGGTTCTTGCAGCAAGAAGTCTGGGAACGTCTGGGCGCCGATGTGAAGAAAGTGATTCCTTTGGCGTATCAAGACCCTCTTAGGCAAGAATTCCAGCAGTTGTTGTTCACCAAGATTGTTCCGAACTGCAAGAAACTTGGTCTATTGGATGCTGGTGACGGTTGGCTTCGGACCAAGTTCGGAGAGATCGGCGTGCTCCAGTATGAAGATTGGGTTGACACTTCCGAAGAAGTTGACGCTTTCGCTATTTCACGAGAGCTAGAAGCTGAACAGGCGAGCTGAGCTGATTCCGTAAGTTGATATGTCCCACCCCTCAGACCCAGAATTATTGGTGACGCTTGCTCTCCGCTTGAAGGGCTTTGGTGAAGTTGAGACGATCTCATCGGTTCATGGACTTGAACTCGACGTGACCGAAGCGGCTCTTGCTGAGATGGTTGAAGCAAATAAATGTGTGATGCGCCAGGTTGAAGGTGTAGACAAATTCGTTCTAACTCCGACAGGCCGGGAAGAAGGCGAAGAATTTCTCAGCCTCGAGCTTGAAGAGGTGGGAGTTCGAAGTGTTGTCCAAAGTGGATATGAACGGTTCCTTGCTCTGAATCCAACCATGTTGCAGCTTTGTACTGACTGGCAGGTAATTAATGATGGTGCAGGAGAGCAGAAACTCAACGACCACAGTGACCCAGCCTACGATCGACAAATTTTTGACAGATTGGTTGAGCTAGACAGAGAAGTTGGAGTAATCCTCGGGACGTTAGAAGAGGTCCTTACGAGGTTTGACAACTACTCATTGCGGTTCGCTGCGGCCATGCAGAAACTGCTGTCTGGGGAGCTGGACTGGTTGACTAAACCAATTATGCCGAGCTATCACACAGTGTGGTTTGAGCTTCACGAGGACTTACTTGCGACGCTAGGAATTGATAGAGCGAGTGAGTCGGGCGAATAACGGACTACCCTCGGCCCTATGACTGCGCGATTTGGCCGTGTCATTCCGGCAATGGTGACCCCGTTCTCTGACGACGGCGCTCTTAATATTGATGCATCGGTCGCCCTTGCCAAATGGCTCGTAGAACAAGGAAGTGAAGGCTTAGTGATCACCGGTACGACCGGTGAAGGCCCGGCTGTGACGGATGAGGAAGACTGGGAGCTGTGGCGTGCTATAGCTGAAACCGTGTCGGTCCCCGTGATTGCCGGAACCACAACCAATGACACAGAGCACTCGATTCAGCAGACCCGCAAAGCTGAAGAACTCGGATGTGATGGCATTCTTGCGGTTACCCCTTACTACAACCGACCCTCGCAAGAAGGGATCTTTGCGCACTTTGAGGCCGTTGCTTCGGCAACCAATCTGCCAGTTGTTCTCTACGATATTCCCGTCAGAACCGGCAGGAAGATAGAAACTTCAACGCTCTTGCGTTTAGCACACGATGTTCCAAATGTTGTTGCGCTAAAGGATGCCGCAGGCAATCCGGGCGAGACAGCGAAAGTTATCCGCGACGCCCCAGAAGATTTCGACGTATATAGCGGCGACGACGCGTTGACTTTGCCTCTCCTGGCGGTCGGTGCGGTAGGTGTTATCAGCGTTGCTGCCCATTGGTCGGCCCCCGAGCATGTTGCGATGATGGATGCTTGGGAGTCAGGCAATGCTGACGAAGCTCAACGAATCAATAAGCTTCTTCTCGAAAGTTTTGACTATGAAACCGGAGACGAAGCACCGAATCCGGTGCCAACGAAAGCGATGATGAGAACACTCGGGTTAAATGTGGGCGAGCCGCGTCTACCGATGGGACCGACACCCCAGGGCTTAGAAGACAAAGCTCGAGAGGTTTACTCGCGGTTGAAGGCTTGATTTGCAATCACCCAATGTAGGGATCACGTTCCTTGGTGGCCTTGGGGAAGTGGGTCGTAACTCCACGTGTGTTGAGGTCGAAGGAAAGCTGCTCCTGATTGACTTCGGGGTTATGTTTCCTGATGCCACTATGCCCGGCATTGATGTGGTTCTTCCAGACAACACGTGGCTGAAGGAACGCAGTGAAGACATTGTCGGACTCATTGTGACTCATGGTCACGAAGACCACCTCGGTGGGGTAACACACCTACTGAGAGACGTTGCAGTTCCCCTGTATGGCTCTGAACTAACCATGGGACTTGCTCGACACAAAGTGAAGGAAGCAGGCCTCGAAAATCGAACTTCGTTTCATGTAGTTGCTGACGGAGACCGACTAGACGTAGGTCCGTTTGACGTTGAAGTACTGCCGATAACGCATTCGGTTCCTCAGAGCCTCTGCATCGTTTTGCACACTGAGCAAGGGGTGATTGTTCATACAGGGGATTTCAAACTTGATTTAGAACCAGTTGATGGACGCTTGACTGCGTTGGAGCGTTTGGAAGAAATCCAACAAGGCCCGGGTATCCGGTTGTTGATGGCTGATTCCACTAATGCGGATAAACCTGGATGGAGTCCTTCAGAATCCACGATCGGTGAAACCTTCAAACGGCTGTTTCCCCAGTGGAAGGGGCGGAGACTGATAGTGAGTTGCTTCGCCAGTCATCTTCATCGGGTGCAGCAAATTTGTGATGTGGCAATAGGGGAAGGAAGAACTATTTTTCCGCTCGGTCGGTCGATGGTAAACAACGTCCGGATAGCCCAAGAAATAGGTGTTCTCGATTTACCCGCTCGTTCGGTTGATTCGATTGACAGGCTCAACGAATATGACCCCGAAGATGTCTGCGTTATTTGCACTGGATCTCAAGGAGAACCCAACGCTGCCTTATCTCTATTGGCGAGAGGAAACCATCCCGATTTTTCTCTGTCAAAAGATGATGTGGTGCTCCTCTCCAGTCACCCAATCCCAGGAAATGAGGTTCCGGTTTATCGCATCATAAATCGGCTGACCCGAGTGGGCTGCGAGGTAGTTCACGACGGATATGAACATGTTCACACCACTGGACATGCGCAAAGAGAAGAGTTACACCGGCTTTACGAACTGATTCTGCCTGAGTGGTACGTGCCAATTGAGGGTGAACATAGAATGCTGCGTCGGAACGCGGATGTGGCGTCCGAAGCTGGACACCCCCACGACCGAAGCATCGTTGCAAGTGATGGAGATCAGCTCATCCTCGATGATGAAGGTCTTCGGATCAGTGGACAAATTCCGGCCCCGTACCGTTATGTTGACGGTCTCTTAGATGATTTGTCAGCTGAGCTATTAGAGGATCGACGGAAGTTAGGCGAGAGCGGTTTCGTTCATGTGACTGTCGTGTTGAACTTAGAAGATGGTTTAGCAGCTCACCCGGAGATATCTACTTTGGGTTGGATTGATATGGAGCTAAGCGTTCAAGTTCTCGCTGAACTAGAAGTCGAAGTCGTTGAGGCTGTAGCTTCTGCGCTTGACGAAAACAAGGACGTTGAGAGTATCGAGCGAGCTATCCGTCGGGCTACTGGTCGGTTTGTAGGAAACCGAACTCGTAGACGGCCGCCGATTTCAGCGACCGTGATTCTGGTTGACTGAACCCGAATTTCTCTGGCCTTTCGGTACTCTCGCCAGTGTGGGATGTAAGCGCCCAACTAACCAAAAGAATTCCGAGCTTTGTCCAGCGCGTCGAGCGGTTAACCAGAAAAGCCCTAATTAATGAAGTCAGCGAAATCATCGATATTCCGAAGAATGAGCGAAGCCGGCTTGCGCGGTCGGGGAACTGACATCACTGGACTTTTGCTGCTCGTGGTAGCTCTGATCTCGTTACTGGCACTTTTCGGTGACAAAGCGGGAATTGCAGGACGCTTACTTGAAAGTGTCATGAGTGTTTTGGTGGGCATTTTCCGCTATGTGGTTCCCTTCGCCCTGTTGTTGTGTGCCTATGCCATATTGCGAGATAAACAAAGTGAGAGGACCTGGAGGATTGCGTTTGGAGGAGTCCTCACAAGTCTTGCCTTCTCAGGTATGGCTCACTTATTAGGTGATGCAGCAGGTATTAGAACAACACTTGAAGAGCTACGTTCTTCAGGAGGAATTCTGGGAGCCGTAGTGGGGGAGCCACTTCGCGGTGCTGTGGATGAGCCCGGGGCGTGGGTGGTGCTCCTGCTAGCTGCCATGTTTGGCGTTCTAATCGTTACCGACACAGGCCTTCGACAGGTATTAGGTGCGGCAGCTTGGGTTGCTCGCCTCGGAGGTAGACAGATTCGCCGGGGGTTGACCAACCTCCAAAGCCTCGGTTCTGACCGAGAAGCACCGGAAAGTTCGCGACGAGATAGACGCACTCTGCCACCGATCTCCGCCCCAGGAAGCGGCATTCCCGCCCTTGAAGCGGAGGCCCCTCGGAGCTCCGACGAGGCTGAAATAGTTGAGCAAACAGAGCAACCGTTGCCACCTGACGAATCAGTTGAAGATGAACCCGGTCTGCGTTTGCCTCTAGAAGACCAAGTGGATGAAGAATCACCACCTGAACAGATGGAAATTGATTTAACAACCAGGCCTAGTGGAGATTGGGAACTGCCGGGGCTTGAGAACCTAGAAAGATCTGGTTCTCAAGACGTTGATGAACGCCTCCTCCAAAATGGTGCCCGAAACCTCGAAGCTGCGCTTGCTAGCCATGGTGTCGAAACGAGAGTGACGGGCATGGAGGTAGGGCCGACAGTTACTCGATATGAACTGTCGCTCGGCAAGGGTGTCAAAGTATCTCGAGTCACCAGCTTGCATAAAGATATTGCTTATGCGATGGCGTCAGCCGATGTTCGAATCCTCGCCCCTATCCCGGGTCGGTCGGCGATCGGAGTAGAGGTTCCTAACGCCGATCGTCATCTTGTTGCTTTAGGAGACATTCTTTCTACGCAGGCAGCAGCAGACGCGACCCACCCGTTGGAGGTGGCACTCGGCCAGGACATCTCAGGAAATGTTGTGATGTCCAACCTCGCTTCAACACCACACGTTCTAATAGCGGGAGCCACTGGGGCTGGGAAATCATCTTGTATCAACTCGGTCATCACATCACTGCTAATGCGGACGACTCCTGATGAGGTTCGGCTGATCCTCATCGACCCCAAGCGTGTGGAACTTGGTCAATATGATCGCCTTCCTCACTTGCTGACTCAAGTAGTGACGAATCCCAAAAAAGCAGCCAACGCTTTGTCATGGGCGGTAAAGGAGATGGAACGCCGTTATGACGTTCTCTCTGAAATCGGGTTTCGGGACATCACCGGATATAACGCAGCGTATGACGAAGGACGACTTGCTTCCGATCTGAACGAAGAGCGCGAATTTGAACGCATGCCGTTCGTCGTTGTCGTCGTCGACGAGTTAAACGATTTGATGATGGTCGCGGCACGAGACGTAGAAGATTCCATAACTCGATTGGCTCAGATGGCTCGAGCTGTGGGAATTCATCTGGTCATTGCCACGCAGCGCCCGTCCGTGAATGTCATTACCGGAGTTATTAAAGCGAATATTCCCTCACGCATAGCTTTCGCCGTGTCGAGCCTTGCCGACAGTCGCGTCATTCTTGATCAACCAGGGGCTGAACGCCTGATTGGGAAGGGAGACATGTTGGTCCTAGGTTCCAACAGCAGTGTGGCTCAACGGGTTCAAGGTTGCTGGGTCGGCGAAGCAGAAATACATCAAGTAGTAGCCCATTGGCGAAGGCAGGCGCCCAACACCAATTACATCGAAGGCGTTGAGGGGTCGAACGTTCCCGGTCCTGCAGTAATCCCAGGAGGCTCGTCCGGAGATGAGGACGATGACGAACTGATGATGCAGGCGATGACGATAATCGTGGACACGCAACTGGGTTCAACCTCAATGCTGCAACGCAAACTCAAAGTAGGGTTCGCACGAGCCGGCAGACTCATGGATCTTTTAGAGCAACGAGGAGTTGTGGGACCTTCCATAGGTTCAAAAGCGCGTGATGTTTTGATGACCCAAGAAGAATTGGACACGCTACTCACTGATCGTTGACCTGACACCGACTTAATGCGCAGAGCTAATGTCGTCGCATGACTAACTACGAAGTTGTAGCCACCGGATTGGAGTTTCCGGAAGGGCCAGTATGCATGGCCGACGGATCCATTGTGTTGGTAGAAGTAAAACGCGGCACGATTTCTCGCGTTGATCCCGACAACGGATCGGTTGAAGTTGTGGCCCAACCCGGAGGTGGACCAAATGGTGCCGCGTTCGGTCCAGATGGCGCTTTGTACGTATGCAACAACGGTGGATTTACATGGGGAGAGGCGCGCGGGCTCACCGTTCCGGGGTTGGTCCCAGATGATTATTCGTCAGGTCGTATCGAGCGTATTGACATAGACACAGGACAAGTCGAAGTTCTCTATGCCGAAGTAGACGGTGAGCCATTAAAAGGTCCAAATGACCTTATGTTCGACTCCAGTGGGGGATTTTGGTTCACCGATCACGGCAAAACTCGAGCTCGGACGAGAGATCGCGGCGGTCTTTACTATGGCCGGTCGGATGGATCCTTAGTCAAAGAAGTCTCGTTTCCTCTCGATGGACCTAACGGTGTTGGTCTATCACCCGAAGAAGACAGGGTTTATGTGGCGGAGACCCATCAGGGTTCCATTCTCTATTGGGAACTTTCAGGTCCTGGAGAACTCGCAGGGTCCCCTCACGGTCGTTTCCTGGCTCGTCCGGCAGGGCGCAAACTTTTTGATTCCCTGGCGATGGACTCAGATGGAAATGTGAGTGTCGCGACAATTCAGACTGGCGGAATCAGCACTTTCACGCCGGAGGGAGAAGAACTCGAATTTTTTGCTGTTGATGACCCAATCTGCACGAACATTTGTTTTGGAGGCTCAGATATGCAGACAGCCTTCATCACCCTCTCGGGAACCGGTCAGTTGATACGGACTGAATGGCCACGGCCTGGACTGGCCTTACCCTTCGGTGGTTAGAACTTCTGTTATGCAACGCAATGAGGGAGCTTCCCGCCGTTAAACACGATCATGTCAGCGATCGCACTATCGAAGCCGACCCATTCGTAGTCTGCTTCAGAGTTTTCTCGATAGGCGACATGAAGGTTTCCAGCCAGCCGTTCACTGTCAGTCATGTCTTCAAATTCACCTAACTGAGTCGCTAGAGCTTGCTCAACCGGGGTGCGCCCGAAACGAATTCCTTCGGTGGCTGTCTCTTGCACGAATTCGAGGTAAGCCCGCTGACCGTTCAAAACCTCTTGGATTTGAGCACCAGAAAACGATGGTCCGTGGCCAGGGACAACCACTTCTGCACCCTTGTTTCCTATGACTTGGAGAGCATCGAGTGTTCCCTGCACTGATCCGAACAAGGCGAAAGGCGTACCACCGTGGAAGATGAGGTCTCCGGTAAAGAGAACACCTCGGTCCGGCAGCCAGGCCAATACGTCTCCATCCGTGTGCGCGACGTAGCCCAAATCAAATAAATCCACTGTTAAGTCATCGAGATGGATTTGGGTGTTGCCCTCGAAGGTAACGTCAGGAGCACGAAATTCGAGAGATCCCCACTCAACTGATGGAAAGGCTGCGCGGTAGTCAGGGATACCAGTAGCCAACATGACGTTTCGGCAAGAACTGTGACTAATGATCGTTGCTTCTGGAAAGAGGTAATTGCCGTGGGTGTGATCCGCATGGTGATGGGTATTAACTAACAAAGTCACCGGATTAGAAGTCACTGACGCTATGGCGTCGATGTATGCACGGTTTCTACGTTCCGTTGAAGTGGTGTCAATACTGATCACTCCGCGCTCACCCACTATGAATCCGGTGTTGTTAATAAACCATGTCCCGTCTGGCTGCACATAGCTGAATACATCAGCCGCTACTTCCTCTAGTAGCCCCGGGCCGAGGTTGTCGTGTAAGTGATTCGTGCTCATAAACAGAGCCTACGTGCAAGGGCACCCCATCTGGATCTACGCTTAAGGAATGAGCAGTGCAGCTAACCATGAACGAGATATTGATGTATTCGGCCCGGAATATGTGCAAGAAGCACCAGAGGTCTGGAAACGACTGCGGTCAGAATGTCCCGTAGCGCATACATCTCTCAATGGCGGCGGTTGGTTACCCACCAGCTATGCCGACATTTCGTCAGTTGCCTATGACACCGAAAATTTCTCGTCACGAGATATAGGTGTAGCCGCGACACCCGAGGGTGTCAGCTTGCTCGTCGCCCCTCCAATTACTTCCGACCCACCATTTCATACAGACGCCCGCCAAATGTTGTTGCCTTACTTCTCCCCCAAAGCGGTTGAGGAAATGCGAGAGGTAACTAGGAGTATTGCTATCGAACTACTCGATGCGGTCGATCCGTCGGATGTTGTTGATGCCGCAGAGCAATATGCAAGGTATATACCGGTGCGAGTTATTGGGGCGATGATCGGCTTGCCTGAAGAAGACTGTGAGATGTTCACCAGGTGGGCGACAGATATTTTGCAAAGCCACCCCGATGAGGAATGGGAGCGTCTAACGACGGCAACCAAGGAAATTCTTGAGTACTTCGATATGACGATCGCTGATCGTCGAGCGAATCCCCGAGATGACCTGATCAGCAAACTCCAAGCGGAGACTCTCCCCAATGGAGATCCGCTGACCGACAAACATATTTTAGGTACCTGCTTCCTTCTGTTAGTTGCAGGTATTGACACCACCTGGAGTTCTATAGCCTCAAATCTTCTTCACTTAGCTAGTCATGAAGATGATCGCCGTCGCTTGGTCGAAGAGCCCGAACTAATCCCTACAGCGGTAGAAGAATTCTTACGGGCTTATTCGCCGGTAACAATGGCGCGTGTAGCTGCTGAGGACACCGAGATTGCAGGATGCCCAGTG
The DNA here is from genome assembly GCA_004214275.1 of Acidimicrobiales bacterium. GTDB lineage: Bacteria > Actinomycetota > Acidimicrobiia > Acidimicrobiales > Poriferisodalaceae > MedAcidi-G3. The sequence continues at coordinate 9,326 of SGYJ01000047.1, forward strand.
ATGGCCGGGGACAAGGTGTTCCTGCCGTTTGGCGCTAGTAACCGTGACCCGGAAATGTTTGATCGCCCCGATGAGGTGGTCATCGACCGACAAGAAAATCGTCACTTTGCCTTCGGTATCGGTATCCACCGGTGTCTAGGCTCAAACCTGGCCCGAATGGAACTAGTCGTGGCAATGGAAGAGTGGCTCAAACGCTTCCCAGAGTTCTCGTTGGCTGAGGAGTCTGAGGTCCAATGGGGAGGAACTCAGGTTAGAGGCCCGCGCTCCGTGCCAATTCGGGTGGGTTAGATCAGCCAGGGTTTAGATGGTCAGGATTGTTGTTCCGGACCATGGTAAGGACAACGACCACTGCGAGCGACGTGTATAGGGCGTAGCCGACAGCGAGTGGCGTGACTGTTGAGGTTATTTGGCGGTCAATGATCGCACCTAGAAGTGCACCGATAGCGAGCGTTATAAAACCTATTGTGGACGCTGCGGTTCCAGCTAGGGCTCCCATAGGTTCGAGGGCCAGAGTTGTCATAGTCGGCATCATCACCACCATCGCGGCTATTTGTGCTGTCATGAGGACCATCCAGAGGCCTACCGGGGGAACGCCGTCTGTTGAAAGGGCCAAGATCAACATCAGTAAGCTGGCCCCCAGTTGAAAGGCCAGGGCGCCATGCCCGAGACGCCTTGCTCCAATCCGCCCCACCACCCGAGACCCTGTTAAGGCGACGGCAGCCATCACGCACATAGTGATGCTGAAATAAGGAACAAACCAGGTTGGCTTTTTGAAGATTTCGCTGATTATTAGTTCGGAACTACTTAGGAAGCTGTAGAAAGCTCCGCCTGAGAACAGAAGGGTTATCGCATAGCCAATCGTTACTCGGTTCTCGAAGACGACTTTGAGTCCCTGTTTTGTTCCGGAGAAACTGAGGTCGCGTTGGTTGGCGCTGTCTAGTGACTCGGTGATTCTGAAGGACCACAGCCAGATCACAATGGCTATAACCAAACCGAAAAGCATCGTGAGGCGCCAAGATCCTCCTGCTTGCACGAGTAGGTTTCCGATCACCGGGGCGAGAACGGGTCCGGCAAAAAAAATGGTTTGAACGATTGCCATGACTCGAGCCATGTCGTCGCCTTCAAATTTGTCTCGGATCATCGCCTGGCTAATAGTGCGGGGAGCCGCGCACCCGATTCCCCAGAGCACTCTGGAAGCTAGGAGAAAGGTGAGGTTTGGAGCCAGCGTGGATCCGAGCGCCCCTAACGCGAATAGGGCGATGCCAGCTCTTAAGACAGGTATACGTCCGTAAGTGTCTGCCATGGGGCCATATATGGGCATCCCGATAGCCATGCCCACGAAAATGCAAGTGATTGTTAGCCCTGGCAGGTTTGAAGTGGGTTCCATACCGAACGAAGAACGTAAATCGGCGAAGGCAGGTAGGAGCATGTCGATCGATAGAGCTATAGCACTGGTCAAAAGAGCAGTGAACGCTATGAACTCGCGCTCGCCTGGAACGCGATCTGAAGCCTTCACGTTAAGAAGTCATCGTTGCGTAGATAACCCGTTCAAATTGTTCTAAGAGATCTGCGACTTGAGGAATCATGAAGGGAAGTGTTTGAGTCATTAGGAGAGCTCCGAGACCTGTTTTGGGGTCAACCCAGAAGTGCGTGTTGCATAGCCCTGCCCAACTCAATGACCCCACCCCGCGACCGCCTTCAACCGCTTCTTCATTTAGCTGAAAGCTGAGACCCCAAGACTTAGCGGTTCCCGGCATGAACTCAAAATTAGCGCTCAGGTTGTTGTCCAAAGAGGTCACAGGTGAGACCCGAAGGTCACCAATGCAGTTAGCGGACATCAGAGAAATAGTCTGTGGTGAGAGGACACGCTGCCCCGTCAGCTCTCCTTCCCTTAAGAGCATCTGAATGAACTTTGCATAGTCAAGTGTCGTGGAGAAAAGCCCGCCGCCACCGCTGTTAAATTCTGGTTGTTTTGTTTGCGAGCCCGGAGCGAGCGCCTTCCACTGGCCGTTGCTTAACACGTGAGTGTCTGCTCGTCGCTTCTTCATGTCCGGTCGACATTCGTAAGCGGTGTCAGTCATCTCTAGAGGGCTGAAGATTTCCGTTGTCATCCACTGTGCCAGGGATTTGCCGCTTATGGCTTCAAGGAGCTGCCCAGCCCAGTCGAGGCCGATCCCGTATTCCCAGCGGTCACCCGGGTCAAAGGCAAGTGGTTGGCGGATCGACTCTAATTTTCCGCTGCCCAAGTTAGGTATATCGCTTTGTTTCGTCCATTCGGCGATTTCGGAGTTCCAGATCGCGTAACTAAACCCCGAGGTATGAGTGAGTAGATTGCGCAACGTGACTGGTTTTTTTGGGGCGCGCAAGATGGGCCCCGACTTATCGAAACCGTCAAGAACTTGGACTTCGTCTAGCCATGGGAGTATCTGGCCTGCGGGCTGATCGAGTTCTAGGATTCCGCGCTCGACAGCTTGCATACATGCAGCCGCGGTTATGGGTTTTGTCATCGAGGCGATTTGAAAAACCGTGTCATCAGTCATTGGGTCTCGGTTCGTCTCTGATCTGACTCCGTGGGAACGAATGCTCATCAGTCCGTCTCGGTCGACCACCGCGGTTACGGCCCCGGGAATGACTTCGTCGTCGATCGCTTGGGTGATGCAGTCGTCAATCGCCTGATCGAGGTCCACTACTCCAAAGCCTCTCGCCAGGGTGTCGCGTCGATTCCGTGGTACCGGTCTTCCAAGGCGTCGACAAGTTCGGTTGTCCAGAACGGATGTCCGGGTTTCGGTGCACCAAAAAGAGCGAGTTCCTCAGGGGTACAACTTGCCGCAAACTTAGACCAAGGCCCACGGTTCGCATTTTGTTGAAAACTGTCAAACCCGATCCACTCATGATGGGCATGCTTAAAGGCCATGTTCATGAGAAACCTTGACCCACCCTCTCGAGTTAAATTCACGCCTCGGTGCCATACGTCGGTTCGGTAGGCAAGGTAAGAGCCTCGGCGACCCGCAGCAGATTGAGGTTCGGAGCCCGGTGGGGAGTCGCCGAGGTTGAGTATCTCAGTTGGTCCCACTCCTTCTTCGACATCGGAAAGATACAAAAACCCGAGCAGGTTCCACCAGCCCGGTTCGATACGGTCGGGAACAATTGTGTGGTTACGGTCCTGATGGAAAGGTTGCTCGTAGTCGGTGACCCCAGTGTATTTACCCCATATTCGTGCTTGGTAAAGACGGATGTCCTCTGAGCCCATTGCGCGTTGAGCGAAATCAACTACCCGCGGATGAACCTGGAGCCGATTGAGTAGGTGAGAGTCATATGGGAAGAGCACATGTCCTAGAAATTGCCGTAGGCGAAATTCGGTGCCGGCTGTGTCGTCTTGGTTGAGTCCGTGCGATCTTCCTTGACGTGAAGGCTGATACCGCGCGTCGGTGCTCTCATTTTCAAAATGTGCGAGGGCTTCAGGGCTCCCTGAGTGGTAGTCAGATGGATGTGGGAAATGTCCCCAGAGTTCTTCTACAGCAGCATCTATTTCTTCCACAGGTATCAAATCGTGGACAACGGTCCAGCCTTGGGTCTGCCATTCTTGAACAGCTGTTTCGATATCGGTACTCACTGCTGGGCAGGCTAGCTGGGTTCAGACGTCTGAAGGTTAACCAGCGCCTTGGGCATCGTGAACCCGAATGGTGGCTCCTGAAACGAAATCAGATGATGGGGATACTAGATAGAGCAGGGTGCCGTCTAGTTGGGAGGCTTTACCCAACCTCTTTCGTGGAAACCCGGCAGTTATATCACCCATTCTCTCAAGCATGCCGTCCATCATTTCGCTTTCAAAGGCACCTGGAGCGATGCAGTTCACGTTGACGTCGTATCTTGCAAATTCCAAGGCCAACATTTCTGTCATTCGGACGACCGCACTTTTTGTAATTGCGTACCAAGAGCTTCCTACACCGGAGCTGAAAGCGGCGCCAGAGGCGATATTGACGATTCGGCCCGGAAGCTCTGCCTCTCTGAGGCGACGAGTGACTTCACTTGCAAGGTGAAATAGAGAAGTCAGGTTTGTGGCTACCATTTCATCGACGAACGCTGGATCCATGTTCAAAGCAAGCCGAGCATCAGGCTTGCCAGCATTGTTGACAAGAATTTGGATAGGTCCAAGTTCTTTTTCTACTTGATCCACTGAAGCGAACAGCGCATCTGTATCTGTGACGTCAAGGGGAACAGGCAGGACTGTCGCGCCGGTGCTCCGGAGCTCTTCGGCAAGTGTTTCGAGTCGCTCGACTCGGCGCCCCGCGATTGCGACATTCGCGCCACATGCAGCCAAGACCTGTGCGAACCTGTATCCCAAACC
>SGYJ01000048.1 GCA_004214275.1 Acidimicrobiales bacterium
GCCTCAAGACCACCAAGCACAGCTCGCTGACGATCGGCAGCGCCTTGTCTCTGAGATCGGAGCCATGCTCGAAGCTGACCCGGAAGCACAAGGACAGTTCTTGGCAGGAGCTCACGGTGCATCAGTGCTAATGCCTGGTCGTGAACGAACCAAGACCAATTGCGTGAAATTCATTCAAGAAGCGCGAATGGCTGCCCGAGAATTGGGTCAACGAATGGTTGATAGGGGCGTGTATCCGGAAATAACGAGTTTTGCGATGCTCCGCTATTCTGAGCAACGCCAAGCAATTGATAATCCTGACGGATGGCGCGAGATAATCGAACAGCGACAGGAAATTTTCGACATGGCGGCAGGCAAGCAAGAACCTTTCGTCATTGTGGGAGAAAGTGAACCACTTTCATCTTGGCCCGATCGCGATGCTGTAACGGTTGAACTTCTGCGGTCGGGTGATTCGATCCAAGGTTTACCTGGATGTCCGGGTGTCTCAGAAGGCAGGGCTCGTGTCATTCTTGACAGTCACGATCCAACAGCACTCGAACCTGGAGATGTGCTCATAGCGCCCCTGACAGACCCTTCCTGGACTCCTCTGTTTGTTCCGGCGGCCGGTGTAGTCGTTGATGTAGGAGCTGCATTGAGTCACGCCATTATCGTAAGCAGAGAGCTTGGCATCCCATGTGTTGTATCCGCGACCGACGCCACCAAGCGGATCCCTGACGGAGCAAGAATTCAGGTTGACGGTGATACCGGAGTGGTGACCGTCCTGGATGACTGAGGATTAGCCAGTTGGCGCTTCCATTTTGGCGCCCACTTCTAATTCCACCTAGGTGCCCGCCGCTCTGTGAGGGCTCGCACGCCTTCTTGGTAGTCAGGGTCCAACATCGCTGTTTCTAACAGGCGTTCCGATTCGGCTACAGCGGAACCAACATCTCTGTGTTGATCCAAATACACCTGAAGTTTTGTCATCCGTTGAGCCGACGGAGAAACACGCGCAACTAGTTCAGATGCATATGACTTCGCGTGCGGAAGTAATTCCGCTGGTTCGAGGACTTCATTGAAGAGCCCCCATCCGGCAGTCTCGCCAGCGGTAATAACTCTGCTTGAAATTAAAAGGTCGTTAGCACGGGTCAAGCCGATCAATCTTGGCAACAGCCAGGAGAGTCCGAATTCAGCCGGCAGGCCCAGAGGGCCGTGAGCGGTGGTCAATTTGGCGTGCTTGGAAGCGAACCGAAGATCGCAGTAGCAAGCAAGGACTAGTCCAACCCCGGCAGCTGCTCCGTTAACTGCAGCGATCGTGGTTACGTTCAAACCGAACATAAATGCAAAGTTTTGATCAAATTCGGAAGCGACCCCGTATCCGGGATTGGAAATATCGGCGCCGGTTCCAGAGTCGTACCCGCCTTTCTCGAGATGGCCTTCTAACGCCTGGCTATCGGCCCCAACACAGAAATCGTCGTTCGCGCCGGTGATGATCACCGTTCTAATTACCGAGTCAGAGTCAGCCCGCTGTAAAAGGTGACGTACTTCGGTATGCATTCTGCCCGTCCAAGCATTGCGACGTTCAGGTCTCGACAGGGTGAGCGTTGCTACTGGGCCATCTACTTCGAAACGCGTGGTTTTTAGTTCCATGCCTAAAATCAACCCTCAATCGCTCGCCTAAGGGCAGCGAGTGCCTCTTCTTTGAACTCTGGTCGACAGATCAACAAATCTGGTAACCAAGGATCTTCGTAGTTGTAATCAAGCGGCGATCCGTCGCAACGGCTCGCGTGCAGACCGGCTGCCATTGCGACTGCGGCCGGTGCGCAATTATCCCATTCGTACTGCCCGCCGCTGTGGGCATAGATGTCGGCGTGTCCGAGAACCACTGCCATAGCCTTAGCTCCAGCGGAGCCGAGAGCTAGCAATTCCGCGCCGAGAGCTTCAGCGACGATCATCGCGGCCGCTGGAGCTCTGGAACGACTGACGACCAATCTGGGACGGCCGTCGTGTGCTGGGGAAAGCTGGGAAGCCGGTTCTGTTGCCAGAGTTTTGTCGATGGCGGGTAAGGCGACTGCGCCAGCTGTAGGAGTTCCATTTTCAGTTAGAGCCACATGCACTGCCCAGTCGGAGCGGCCTGGCTCACCAAACTCTCGTGTTCCGTCAAGAGGGTCGACAATCCAAACCCGTTCCTTGTCTAAACGGGAAAGATCGTCGCGACCTTCCTCTGACAAGATTCCGTCGTCGGGGAAGTGTTCTCGAAGTGCGTTCATAATAAATCTGTGGGCTTCGAGGTCCCCTGTGTCTTTAACCGTCCAGCTATCTGCCCCTTGAGCAAATAGTCGTTCCCGGATGTCTAAAAGGAGCTTCCCGGTGTCAGTCGCGATACGAGCACTAATCGCGTGATCTTGGGGGTTGGCCATAAGTTCTTCGGCTCCTGTTAGACAAAGTTAAATGAGGCTTGGGTAAACGGTCGTTTAGCAGATAGTGTCTCTGCCCTGTAAAGAGATTGTGACGAAAAGATCACAAGGCGTTGGTTTGCTTTGATGACCGTATACCGTGCACGCACTCTTAACCGAGCAGAAATCCGGTCGCGGGGCCGGTAACCGCAACAGAGAGGGACTCAAACAGATGCGGAAAAACATTATGTGGCGACTGCTTGCCACACTATTCGCGATCGCACTAGCCGCTTCGGCTTGTGGGGGAAGCGATTCCTCCGACGACAGCAGCGCAAGCGGCTCGTCATCGGATGCTGAAGAAACTGAAGTAACGCTCGCAGCCAGTGGTGAAAGCCTTCTGGACACGATCAAGAGCCGTGGCACCGTTAACTGTGGTGTATCAGGTTCTGCCGTGGCGTTCTCGGAACTCCAAGCTGATGGCAGCATGGCCGGCTTCGACGCCGACTATTGCCGCGTTGTTGCAGCAGCCATACTGGGTGATGCAAACAAGGTGAATTTCGTTTCATTGACGGCCGCTGAGCGCTTCACAGCAGTTCAGACCGGTGACGTTGATCTTCTGATGCGAAACACAACCTGGACGCAGAGCCGTGACTCCGAAGTAGGCATGGACTTCGGTCCAACGACCTACTATGACGGTCAACAGCTCATGGGTCGCGAAAGCGACGGCTTCTCAGGTTCTTCCCAAGTATCGGATGTTGGCGGTTCAGTGATTTGCACCAGTGCAGGTACAACAACCGAAAAGAACATTGCGGACGCAGCAGCTGAAGCTGGTGTATCAATCGAACTTCAGACCTTTGAAGACTTCGATACCGTCACCAACAACTTCATCTCGGGCGCATGTGACATCATCACCACAGATGGTTCAGGTCTTGTAGGCCGTAAGGCAAAGCAGCAACCAGACGGTGAGAACTGGGTGATCTTCCCAGCAACACCGATTTCGAAGGAGCCGCTTGGCCCAACATACGGTCAGAACGACTCAGCATTCGCTGACGCCGTCAACTGGGCCGTGTACGCGACCATCATTGCCGATGAAAAGGGCTTGGACTCAAGCAACGTTGACATGATGCTTACCGGTGGTGACACCGAAACCATCCGTCTCCTTGGAGGCGAAGGTGAACTGCAGAGCGGCATGGGCCTTCCGGCTGATGCCTTCTACCAAGTCATCAAGCAGGTCGGAAACTACGACGAGATCTATAGCCGTAACCTCAACCCAGTGGGTCTGAGCCGTGAAGGGTCAGCAAACGCTGCCTGGACCGCCGGCGGTCTTGTCTATGCTCCACCAGCACGTTGATGTAGCAATTTGATTCTGTAGGTGGTTTAGAACCACCCAAGAATTTCGAAAGGGCTGGAGGTCAAATCGACCTCCAGCCCTTTCACTGCCTCTAGGCTGAACGATCGATCACCTAGAGCTGTCATGTTTATCTGAGAGGGAACCATCTAGTGGCAAGCACTGCCCCACCGTCAATTCACCACGAGCGCCCCCCGCTATACAGAGATGTCACGGTGGTCAAGTGGGTTGTGCAAATAATCGCCCTGCTGTTGACTCTTGGTGCCCTTTGGTTTCTCGCTAACCAAGCAGGCGACAACCTTAAAGCGTCAAACGTACCCACTGATTACGACTTCTTGTCAGTCAATCCCGGCATCGATCTGTCTTCGGGGATCGATACCGATCCTGACACCGGAGGCAGAGCGCTGTGGGTGGGAATGGTCAACACGCTGCGGATGGCTATTGCGGGGATCTTCGTAGCAACGTTGATCGGTGTGCTGGTCGGCCTCTCAAGATTGTCGAATAACTGGCTGCTTAAAAAACTGGGAACTGTCTTCGTCGAAACCCTCCGAAACGTACCCCTGTTAGTGCAAATTCTCTTTTATGGAGCAGTCTTCGCCAGCTTGGACCGAGTTTCTCTGGATGTCGGTCCCGTAAATGGATGGTTCCATGTGTCCAATAAGGGACTTTCGATGCCGAGAGTTCACATAGCGGACGGCTTCTATCAGTGGATGATTGTCATCATCATCGGCTTGTTCGCCGCCAATTTCCTTCGAAAGCGCCGCATAGCGCAACAGGACCTATCAGGTGAAGAGACCTACCCAATTCTGAGCGCCTTCGGTTTGATTGTGGTGTTCGGAGCTTTGGGCTGGTTTATTCATCCGATCTTCGGCTTTGTTGGCAACATCTTTGATGCCTTGTCCTCAGCAGTTTCCGCAGTACCCGAAGGTGCCCTTCAGATACTGGTAGCGGTCCTCTCAGTCGGCACGAGCGTGTATTGGATTCGTGGATTTCTTAACAGTCGACGAACACCGGCCGGATTAGCGAAGTTAACTGACGATGATTATTTCCGGATGATCTTCGCAGGAGTTGGCGGAGTGTTGGGGGCCGTCTTTTTCTTGGTTATTTGGCCAGGGCTTTCCAGCTGGATGATCAACTCTGGGAGTGATCTCTTCGAAGTCTTAGGTAATAAATTCGGGAACGGTCGAAGTGGCCGGCCGGTCGACGTTGCATTACCGGACATAGTCCAAGTAGGAAAGTTTCCTAACTATGGACCCTCAGGCCTGAATTTCTCGATCGGGTTTGCTGCCGTCTTTTTCGGTGTCGTGTTCTATACCTCTGCCTTTATTGCCGAAATAGTCCGTGGAGGAATTCTGGCAGTCCCAAAGGGACAGACAGAAGCTGCGGCTGCGCTTGGTCTGAGACGTTCAACTGCATTAAGGAGAGTGATTATCCCTCAGGCAGCGAGAGTGATGCTCCCGCCCTTAGGGAATCAATACCTGAACTTGACCAAGAACACTTCTCTCGCCATCGCAGTCGGTTATAGCGACATTGTTCAGGTCGGACAGACGGTATACAACCAAACAGGGAAAACGTTGCCGGTTGTGTCTATCTGGATGTTCTTTTATCTCTCATGTTCGCTGTCGATATCGGTGATAGTCAATTTCTTTAATGTCCGCATGAGAATCGTGGAGCGCTGATATGTCAGACGTAAACCAGGTATCAGCGGATGCAGAAGAGGAACAGTTTTCCCCGCATGAAACGCCCAGCCTGCCGGTGGGTCAATGGCTCAGAAAGAATCTCTTTTCTAATTGGGCGAACGGAATCCTCACGCTGCTTGGTGTACTTGCCGCGCTGGCGGCATTGCGCGGCGTACTGAACTTCGTCTTTAGCGAAAACCGGCAATGGGACGCGGTGCGCACCAACCTTCGAGCCTTAATGACACTGTCTTACCCTGAATCTCAGTACATACGAGTTTGGGTTGCACTTGGATTTATTGTCGGCTTAGCAGGCCTTAGCGCCGGCATATGGGCAAATTGGGGAGGCGTGTCTGTCAGGCGAATTTCTACATGGCTGATGGGCACAGGAGCGCTCCTAGCGTTGTGCGTGATTGTGCGCGAACCCAGCGTGATCCTCGGCAGTGATGGCAAGGTCATTCGCTCGATTGATGGTTCACTGCGACGCGAGTCCTTCATGGATGCCATGGTGGATCGATCCACTTGGTGGATTGCAGCAGTTCTTTTGTTAGCCGTGGGGGCCGCGCTGTGGAGCAGATTTAGCGATCCCGTACGCCGGCGTGTCGAGGTATCAGTTACTTCAGTTGTTTTCGTGGGTCTCGGCCTCGCCGTGCTGAGTCTTTGGATAGCCCCCTATGGGCACTATGCGTTTATCTCAGAGACAAAGTCTTATATCGCTGAATCAGGTAGGACAGTTGCGTTCTCCACAAAGATGCCGTGGACCGTCATGTTGATTCTTCTGTCCTGTTTCTTCTTCGTAGGTAGATTCTTCCAAAGTGGCCGGTATCTCGGATTTGTAAAGGGCGCCAGCAACTTGTTGTGGTTGATAAGTCCGTTGACACTCTTTTGGGTGGTACTTAGAGATCCCGCCCTTGATTACGGTCATGTCATATCAACGGACCTTCCCATGGGCTTAGCGTTTGGTTTATTGGGTGGAGCGCTTCTTTGGGGGCTGACTCGCGCGAGTATCGGGGAAGCAGGACGCATTACGGCCACCGCGCTTTTGGTGTTCGCCATTTTTAATTGGGTCGCGGCGTTCTTTGGTTGGTACCCGATGCTTCAGAAAGCTCGAATTAGTTTCCTGCTCTTGGCACTGGCAGCGCTGTTAGCACCGAACTTCATGGGAGAAGTAGCGAAACGCCGCCAACTCGTTCTTGGTTGGGTCGGTGTTACAGCGTTAGTTCATTATCTGGCGACGATGATTAACACCCCGTCAACAGTCGAACTCCAGTCGACAGAGTTCTTGGGTGGCTTGGGACTGACCCTGTTCGTCGCACTAATAGTTGTTCTTCTCTCCTTCCCGTTGGGAGTTCTGCTTGCTTTGGGTCGGACATCGAAGTTTCCGATCTTTCGGATGCTGTCGACTAGCTACATTGAGGTGATACGAGGTGTCCCTCTCATTAGTGTCCTGATCTTCTTCTCGGTCATGGTTCCCCTGTTCCTTCCGGACGGGATGGAGTTAGCAGAATTGGCTGCTGTCTTAACGGGTTACACACTGTTCTCGGCGGCCTACCTAGCAGAGAACGTCAGAGGTGGTTTGCAGTCGATTACTAAAGGCCAATACGAGGCAGCAGACGCTATTGGCCTGACGCCTGCTCAACGGACAGGCTTCATCGTCCTACCGCAGGCCTTAACGGTTTCTATCCCTCAACTTGTGGGTCAAGTGATCTCGACGTTCAAGGAGACATCGCTTTTGGCGATCATTGGCCTCTTCGACTTTCTGCGGGTTGCGAATTCGGTGATTCCCGCTCAAAGTGAGTTCATGGGTGTAAAACGAGAAGGCATTCTTCTGGTAGCGATGATCTATTTCTTCTTCAATTTCACCATTTCCAAATATAGTCAGCGTTTAGAGCGGCGAGTAGGGCTTGGAGAACGATGATGATAAGTGCCCATACCCCTCAGACCGGGAGCAGAGATTCATGAGCATCGACGATGCAACAACAGCAGCTAATGACAGATTGGCTGGTAGCGAAGACATGATCGTTTGCGTAGATGTCGATAAGTTCTACGGCGATTTTCAAGCCCTGAAAGGTGTGACGGCGACAATCAAGGAAGGTGAGGTAGCTGTTGTCTGCGGACCTTCAGGTTCGGGCAAGAGCACTTGGATCCGATGCATCAATCGCCTAGAGGTTCACCAGGGCGGAGATATTGTCGTTGACGGTATTGAACTTACTAACGACCTTCGGAACATCGAAAAGATTCGATCAGAAGTAGGTATGGTTTTTCAGCAGTTCAATCTTTTCCCGCACTTAACTGTTCTGGACAACATCACTCTCGCTCCGATTTGGGTGAGGAAAAAGCCGCGAGCCGAGGCTGAGGCCATGGCCCGTGCACTGCTTGACCGAGTGGGGATTCCGGAACAAGCCGAGAAGTTCCCGGGTCAGTTGTCAGGCGGCCAGCAGCAACGTGTTGCGATAGCGAGGTCTCTTGCGATGGAGCCACGTGTAATGCTTTTCGACGAACCCACCTCAGCACTAGATCCCGAAATGATCAAGGAAGTTCTTGATGTGATGAAGGAGCTAGCACGGTCGGGCATCACGATGATGGTCGTCACTCACGAAATGGGATTTGCTCGCGAGGTCGCTGACCGAATCATGTTCATGGAGGGTGGAGAAATAGTGGAGGTGGGAACTCCCGAACACTTCTTTACAAATCCGACCGAAGACCGAACCAAACTATTCCTGAGTCAGATCTTGTGATCTGAAGCGGGTTACAACATCAATCAGCTGGGTTTCCGTACGGGGCTTTCGCTTTTTTGTAACACTCGGGGTGGAAGTGTTCGACACGGTCCCATTTGTTGGCCACGTAGACATTGCAAATAATTTGGTCTGCTCGAATTCGAGCCCGAAACTTGATTAGTTCGTCGCAGACGGCGCAATAGGCTGAATTCCCAGCGTCGACTGTTCTTGTGACCGCCCTGCTTCGCCACTTCTTCTTCGTCTTTGTTGCTGATTTGGTGGCCACGGTTTATCTCCTGTTGACAGGTCACTATGAGTGCGAATGGCAACTTAGTCACTTATCGCGCGAAAGAGGTGGATGTTCGCGCGAATCGCGCGAATTTCTCGCGCGGACCGCGCGCATAAGGCTTATATTCGCGCGAATAGCGTGATTAGAAGCGGGCTTACATGGAGCCGTGCAGAGTCAATTTCGCGCGGATCGCGCGATTATCGAGCTAACGGCTTGTATTTAATTGGCTTCGGTCCTACCTCATCACCGAATTCACGTAGGCGAAATTCTTCGTATTCGGAGAAGTTGCCTTCGAACCAGCGAACCTGACTGTCCCCTTCGAAGGCCAGCACGTGTGTGGCAACGCGGTCAAGGAACCAGCGGTCGTGACTGATCACCACGGCGCATCCAGGGAAGGCTTCTAAACCCGCTTCGAGGGCCCGGAGAGTGTCCACGTCTAAATCGTTTGTGGGTTCATCAAGAAGCAATACGTTGCCCCCTGTTTTGAGTACCTTCGCTAACTGGACCCTGTTTCTTTCGCCCCCTGATAAATCTCCCACTTTCTTTTGCTGATCCGGACCCTTGAAATTGAAAGACGCGACATAACTGCGGCCGTTAACCTCCTGATTTCCGACCTGGACGATGTCTAGGCCATCGGTTATTTCCTCGTAGACGGTTAACTCAGCCCGCAGCTCATCTCGAGATTGATCGACATAGGCCAAATCCACTGTGGTTCCAATAGTGATGTCGCCCGTGTCAGCTTGTTCCTCTCCGGTGATCATGCGGAAGAGAGTTGTCTTGCCAGCGCCGTTTGCTCCCACCACTCCAACGATTCCGGCTGGCGGCAGAATGAAAGACAGATCTTCAATCAGAAGTCGATCACCGAAGCCCTTGTTGACGTTTGTCAGTTCAATTACTTGATCACCAAGTCGGCGATTCATTGGAATGCTGAGTTCGAGTTTTCCGTCTCGATCCTGGCCAGCCTCATGTTCAGCGAGAAGCTCGTCGTAGGCAGACAATCGGGCCTTGCTCTTTGCCTGGCGAGCACGAGGGGAAAGTCGGACCCATTCAAGCTCTTGTGCCAAGGTTCTTTGTCGAGCGTTGGATTGACGTTCCTCTGAGGCGAGCCTCGCCTCTTTTTGTTCAAGCCAGCCGCTGTAGTTGCCTTCGTATGGATGGGCATTCCCGTGGTCGAGTTCGAGAATCCAACCAGCGACGTTGTCTAGGAAATAGCGATCGTGCGTTACTGATACCACTGTGCCCTCGTAATCCTTCAGAAAACGCTCCAGCCAAGCCACGGACTCTGCATCCAGATGATTCGTGGGCTCATCCAAAAGTAAAAGGTCGGGTCGAGCGAGCAGCAGTCGACACAAAGCCACCCGTCGCCGCTCACCGCCGGAAAGTGTAGACACAGACGTTTCACTCGAAGGAACTCGCAGAGCATCCATTGCGATTTCGACCTGACGTTCCAAGTCCCATGCGTTCGAAGATTGAATTTGATCTTCCAGTTCAGCTTGCAATGACCCGACTTGATCAAGGTCGGCATCTGGGTCTCCCCACATAGCTAGAACCTCGTTGTAACGGTCGATAAGGGATTGAGTCTCAGCAACGCCTTCCATAACGTTGTCGTAGACACTCTTGTTGTCGTCAAGTTTCGGCTCTTGATCAAGGAGACCGACGGAGAAACCAGGCGAAAGTCGTGCCTCCCCAGTAAACCCATCGTCAATGCCGGCCATGATCCTCAATACCGATGATTTACCAGCGCCGTTGTGTCCAAGAACACCAATTTTGGCACCTGGATAAAACGCGAGTGTTACGTCCTTAAGCACTTCGCGGTCAGGAGGATAAAACCGCCCGAGGTTTCGCATTGTGAATATGAATTCAGATGCCATTTATTTGTTCTTCTGTGAGATGAGATGGTGGATCATAAACATTCTGAAACCTAAGCCAAATCGAGTCAACGCAATGAAAAGCCAACTGCCTGCTCTAGATCATCGAGTGCTTTTTCGGGGTCAATCACTTTGATGGCCGTCATCCCCAAGTTGGCGGCAGGCTTGCAGTTAATACCAAGGTCATCAAGATAGGCGCAGTTTCTCGGGTCGATTTTTAATTCGCTACAGGCCATTTCGTAAATTCGAGGATCAGGCTTTCTGATGCCAACCTTTGCCGACTCAACTACCACTTCGAACATGCCCATTATTTCTGCGATAGATGCGGCCTGATCGGGAGTCCTCGACATCCCTGAACCATGACCTGATTTCATGTTGTTTGTGATACAGCCGATAGGGAGTCGTTCCTTGAGAATGCCAAGAGCGTGAACCATTTGAGGTCTTACATCACCACTCAGACATCCCAAGACTCGCTCACCAGATAGTTCCAGTCCGATGGACTTTGCTTCAGCTTCGAAGAGCTGACAGAACTCAGGCAGCGTCACCTCGCTTCGCTCCATCTTGGCCCACGCGTTGTCATCGGGGTTAGTTGAGTTGATTTGTCGAATCGAATCGGGCGGCAAGCCGAGTTCGGCCTCATATTGGGCGAACGCTTCGAAAGGACTGGTCGTTATGACTCCGCCGAAATCGAATAGGACAGCTGTAATTAATGAATCTTTCTTCACGAGCGAGGAGGCTAGCTGGAGCTAGATTCGAGATGTGCGTATCGCTACATGGAATGTCAATAGTTTGAATGCCCGAATTGAACGGGTCGATGAGTGGCTCGACTATGCATCTCCGGACGTACTTCTGTTGCAGGAAACAAAGATGGGTCAAGACCAGTTTCCCCATGACCACTATTTGCAGCGTGGATACGAGAGTGTCCATTCGGGAGAAGGTCGGTGGAATGGCGTGGCTATTTTGTCCAAAGTTGGGATGAAGGAATCCTTCATAGGTTTTGCTGATGGAGGCGAGGAAGACCCTGAGGCACGAATCATCTCGGCAACTTGCGGTGGTGTGAGAGTCTCTTCTGTATACGTGCCAAATGGTCGCGAAGTTGACCACGACCACTATCACTACAAGTTGTCATGGATGTCTCGTCTAACGAATCACCTCAAGGCGACGTGTGACCCAAGTGACCCTGTCGTGGTGGGCGGTGATTACAACATTTGCCCTGACGACCGGGACGTGTGGGACCCTGATAATGAGGTTCCTCGTACCCATGTGACGCAGGACGAGAGGGACGCGATCACAGCGTTGCAAGATTGGGGCTTAGTTGATGTCTTTCGGGAATTTTACGAAGATGAAGGGCTCTTTTCTTGGTGGGATTATCGAGACGGCGCTTTCCACAAAAAAATGGGTTTACGCATTGATCTGTTGATGGTCAGTCGTTCAATCGCTGACAGAGCCACCTTTTGCCTAGTCGACAGGACAGCTAGAAAGGGTAAGAAGCCCTCAGATCACGCCCCTGTCTTCGTTGACATAGACCCGTAGCCGGAAAACGACAGAGCGACGTCAGCTGGTTTGCTTATCAATCGGTGGCGATGACTTTCAGTATTTCTGGACCGACACGTCTTAAGCGTGCTTCACCAAGCCCAGTTACTTCAGCTAATTCAGACACACTCACCGGAAATTTTTCGGCGACCGCAGAAATCAAATGATTAGGCAATAAGGCTGAAGGTTCGACACGACGAGCACGAGCTGTTTGATCTATCCATTCTCGCAGCCGCTGAGCCCGAATTTCGACATCACCGTGCACGTCCGCATCCAAATAGTTCCTAGCTTTCGCAAGATATTGGGTACTCGACTCCCTAGACGATGCAATTGGATGATGACTTGAGGCCTCGATGAGACCGAGCCACGGAGAAGGCTCGCGATTTTCTACCATCCCACCCTTTTGCCTTGTTCGCGCCCAGGTTAAGTGGAGCTTATGCTGGGCGCGCGATACAGCGACGTAGAGCAATCGGCGCTCTTCTGAGTCGTTGGAACGAATGGGAACGAGTCCTTGCTCAAGTCCAGCAACTACAACACTGGGCCACTCCAATCCCTTAGCTGAGTGAAAAGTTGCTAGATCAACTCCATCGCCCTGGTACTCCAAGTCTCCAGGTCTGAGGGTCCGAATCCAGTTACGAAAACCAGTTCCTGAGGCGCGAAAATTCTCTTTAGCGTATTGAAGTGCAAGTTCGGAAATCCGCTTTTGCGGACCGTGATCGAATTCGTCGAATAAGTCAGTAGCTAAGGCCGAGAAGTCAGAGTCGCTTGCGCAGAGTTGGTCCACTAGGTCCTTGACTTCAGGGAGCCTGAATATGCCTCCTTGACTTCGAAACCTGTAAGGCAGTTGAAGACGACCAAAAACTTCAGCTATTAGTTCGAGTTGTTCATTTGTGCGAGCGAGGACGGCGTGACTGGACCATCGGGTTTCAGGTAATCGAATATCCCGCAGGTAACGAGCGATGCCAACTGCCTCTTCTTCCTCTGAGGCGAAGCTATTAGTGGTCGGAGGTTCGCCCAGCGTCGTTTGCTCGTCCGTAATTGGTGAACTCCGTTCAAGAACAGCGTTAGCGGCGCGAATTATTTGAGGCTGACTTCGATGATTGTCAACTAACGAGACTGTTTTGGCGGATGGGAAATGATTACAAAAGTCAGACAGAATTGACGAATCCGCTCCGTTCCAGCCATAAATCGCCTGATCAGGGTCGCCGACGATACATAGATCTGTCCGATCCCCGATCCAACTTGTCAATAGATCAAACTGGACGCGATTGAGATCCTGAAATTCATCGACAAAGAAATGTCGGAACACCCAATGCTGCGCATCCCGGAAGGCTTTGTCAGATTTCAACAGAGTGGTGCACTCAACCAAAATGTCGTCAAAGTCGAGTAAACCTCGTTTGCTTTTATAGGAGGCGAACGCTCTCTGCAGATGAGCCACCTCATTTGCTTGACTTTCCCCGATCCGGAATCTTCCGGGGCCATTGCGGTATTCATCAGCTGTCAGATTTTGAGAGTTCAGCCAGTCAATCTCTATGGCCGCAGTTTTCAGCTGAAGTTTGGGAAAGTCTCCCAGCAATTGAGCGAGGACAGGACGGCGGCCGGAGAGCACAGTTGGGGCCCGTCTTCCCTGATCTGTTCGGTGCTGCCGAATTTGGGCTAATGCTGTGGAGTGGAATGTACCGACCGCTCCCAAATCTCGGATCCCCATCTTGATGAGACGACTGCGAAGTTCATGCGCGGCTCGCCGAGTAAAGGTCAAAGCAAGAACG
>SGYJ01000049.1 GCA_004214275.1 Acidimicrobiales bacterium
ATTGGTGTGCTCGGTGGCCCCAAACAACCGGGCCTGCTCCAAGAGTTCAGCCAGTTCAAACTGTTGATATACGGCGCGTTGCTTGTATGGATGATGCTTAAACGACCTGAAGGTCTGGTCCCGAACGTTCGTCGGACACGGGAGCTTCATCAAGAAGAATTCCTTCAAGATGCATGGCTAAAAGGTGAAATAGATACTGACGACCAAGAGGACGTCCAGTGAGCATGCTCCAAATCACTGACTTGAGTGTGACCTTCGGTGGCCTTCACGCATTAAAAAATTTGCAGTTTGAAGTGGATGAAGGCGAAATTGTAAGTGTCATCGGCCCTAACGGCGCTGGGAAGACCACCTTCTTCAACATGATCAGTGGCATGGTCACTCCGACGGCCGGCGACATCATTTTCGAAGGCGAGTCTTTGCTCGGATTAGACCCAAGCCAGGTAACGGAACGGGGGATAGCTCGAACATTCCAAAATGTGAGACTGTTTGCGAACATGACAATCTTGGAAAATGTCATGGTCGCGCAACACTGTCGAACGGACCAGAGAGTCTTCGGTGCTCTTTTCCAAACCCGGGCCTTCAAATCTGAAGAAGACGCGATCCGGAATTACGGCGAAGAAGTTCTTTCGTTCTTTGGCTCGCGCCTCGTTGGTTATCGGCTGGATCAACCGGCGTCGGTATTGTCATACGCGAATAGGAGACGCCTCGAGATCGCCCGAGCAATGGCGACTCGTCCAAGGTTGTTACTACTAGATGAACCTGTAGCTGGAATGAATCCGCGCGAATCAGCTGAATTGACTGAATTGATAGGACGCCTTCGAAGCGAGTGGGGTTTCACCATTGTGATGATCGAACACGACATGAGCGTTGTTCGTGACGTGTCCGACCGCGTCGTCGTCCTAGACCATGGCGAAACTATCGCTCAGGGGCCTTATAGCCATGTAGCTAACGACCCGAAGGTAATCGAAGCCTATTTAGGGAGGCCAGTCGGGTCCGAACAAACTGATGGGGAGGTACGGTCATGAACGAGCCGGCTGTGCCTTTGCTTGAGTTTCGTGGTGTAAACACCCACTACGGAGCGGTCCACATCTTGAAAGATGTGGACTTAGAAATATTTCCAGGAGAGCTTGTGTGTCTGCTCGGAGGCAACGCAAGTGGGAAAAGTACAACCCTGAAAACCCTTCTGGGCATGGTCACTCCGACGACAGGAGAAGTGGTTCTTGATGGAGAGGTGGTGACTCACCAATCAACGAGTTATCGCGTGGAACGAGGGGTCACGATGGTCCCTGAAAATCGGCGGCTCTTTAAGCGCCTATCGGTTCTGGAAAACCTTGAACTTGGTGCTTATCTTCGAACAGATCGCGACGGGATTACCAACGATTTGGAACGCATCTTTGAGTTGTTTCCCCGGGTGAAGGAGCGCATTAACCAGAAGTCGGGCACTTTGTCTGGCGGCGAACAGCAAATGGTTGCAATGGGGCGCGCGTTGATGTCAAACCCTCGGGTGCTCCTTATGGATGAACCATCGATGGGCTTGGCTCCCGCCCTAGTGCAAGCAAACTTTGAGTTGATTCAACAGATTCATGAAGAAGGTGTCGCGATCTTCGTGGTGGAACAAAATGCCAACATGGCGCTCTCCATTGCCGACCGTGGTTGGGTATTGCAGACCGGCAGGGTCGTACTTGATGACTCCGCCGAAGCTCTACTTGCTAATCCAGATTTGAGGGCGAGCTATCTTGGCGAAGCCGGGCAAGGCTAATTGTTTCAGGCGCTGACAGGGGTGAATGAGACCGGCAGCGTTTTAGCCGAGTTAAGAAAGTTCGAGTGAGTCCTTTTCGCAGGTCCAGCTACCTCAATATCTGGAAGACGTTTCAGCAACGCTGTCAACATCACATGCATTTGAAGTCTCCCTAGTCTCGCTCCGAGACAAAAATGCGGACCGACACCGAAAGCAACGTGGTTGTTTGGTGTCCTCGCTAGATCAAAGTCATTTGGGTTTTCGAAGACTTCTGTGTCTCGGTTTGCCGCGGGATACCAGAGGAGCAATTTGTCGCCTTCTTTGATGGACGCTTCACCGAGGGTCACATCTTTGGTTGCGGTCCTGCGAAAGTGCAAAACAGGGTTGGTGTAACGGAGGGTTTCTTCGATGAAGCCTGGCAAATATTGATCAATATCATCAGAAAGAATCGCCCGTTGATCAGGAAATTTGGAAAGTACTTCCATCGCGCCAGTGAGGGATGAACGGGTGGTTTCATTTCCTGCAACTAACAACAAAAACCACAGAAGAATTAGGCGTTCATCGTCGAGTTTCTGTCCGTCGATTTCTGTGGATACGAAATAAGAGACCATGTCTTCGCCGGGTTGTTTTCGTTTACTTGCAATGACTTCACGCCCATAGGTGAAGAGTTCATCCTTGGCGGCTAGAAAGTCCCGAACCGAGCCTCCGAAATCGGGGTCGTGGTTTCCGATGATGCGGTTGGACCAATCAAAGAAGAGTTGTGTATCTGACGACCCAACCCCCATGATGTGAGCTAGTACCCGCAAGGGAAGCTGGGCGGCAACTTCGGAAACAAAATCGATATCACCCTTGTCTGCAACGTCATCCAGGATTTCAGAAGCAAAGCGACCGATGTTCGCCTCAAGGTTTTGAACCCATGCGGGACCGAAAGGTTTTCGGACTGAATGACGCAGGAGGGTGTGCTCTGGCGGGTCCATACCCATCATGTTGAGCCGAGTTTCTTCGAGGACAGCCCCACTTAGATCGGCGCCGGTGAACCCGCCCAACCACGATGAGAATGTGTCCGGATCCTTTGAAACAGTTTGAACGTCATGATGGCGAGTTATGCACCAAAACCCTGAGCCCTCTTTGCCGCCTTCTCGTCGTGGTCGCTCGGGATGAAAGGCTACCGGGGCGTTCTTCCTGAGAGCAGCAAAGGCTTCATACGGAGGCCCATCGGCGAAGTTTGCGGGGTCGTGGAGATCAACCGTTGTGTAGTCCGGCGCCCACGGCGAACGAGCTGATGAAAATGTTGGCATTTGGTTGAATCTCCGAAGTGGTGAAGGCTCACCAAAATGTTAGGTCTGGATAGGTAGTACCGCTTCTGCTACCCCTTCGAGCTCGGCGAACCAATCATCAGGTTCACCAACCAGTATTGGAACGAACTTTGAGGCTCCGACCTCTATGAATCGCTCTAGTTGTTCTCTCAAACCGTCATGACCGATGGGAATTATTTCTTCGGGATCAACACCTGGTGCACGTCGATCGAGGATTGTTTTGTAGCTATCTGGTAAATCGCCGTGACTGTATGGAACGAGCACTCCGAAGTGTTCGGGATCCATAAACCGCTCATGTTCGTCAGCTGCCTCATTCACCACCGTCCATCCCTTAGCCGCCATTTCCGGAGTGCAAAAAGATGGAAGCCATCCATCACCGAATCGACCACATCTGCGGAGTTCGACGTCAGCGGCTCCTCCGAGCCAAATATCCATCGGCTCTTGAGTGGGTTTAGGCAGCAGCTCAACATCGTCGTAGTGGTAGAACTCTCCATGGTGGGTTACCGGACCGTCCTCCCACATTTGTTTCAATAGAGGCAGTGCCTCGTTGAACATTTTTGCGCGCTGCTTTCGTTGCACCCCAAACGCGGATTGTTCGTGAACGTCAGCCACACCTAACCCAAACGCAGGGAGAAGACGACCATTGGAGAGTCTGTCCAAACTAGATAGCTCCTTTGCAAGAACAGCTAAGTTGCGACCAGGTAACACCATGACCGAGAAACCAAATTTCATTCTCTTAGTCCTGCCAGCTGCATAGGCCAACCCGACTAGGGGGTCGGGGCACTCACCTCCAAGACGTTCACTAAGCCACAGTGAATCGAAGCCAAGTGTTTCAAGGGAGTCGACGAACGGATCGAAGGTTGAACGGTCATTAGTAAAGCTGCGAGTTCCTAGGCCAAAGCCCACACGAATCTTCATGTCATGACCCTACGACAGCTAGCGGAGCGGCGCCTTGTGTACTTAACGCAATGTTTGCCTAGTGTCTTCATGTATGAGTGAACTTCCTGATGTTGAAAGTCTGTACCGCCTAGACGACAAGGTTTGTGTCGTTACCGGAGCATCTAGTGGTTTCGGTGACCGATTTGCTCGAGTTTTGTCAGCTGCCGGAGCGAAGGTCGTCGTCGCCGCACGTCGGCAGGACCGTCTTGAGCGACTAGTCGCTGAGTTACCTGACGCGCTCGCAGTTCAATGTGATGTGAGTGATGACGATCAATGTCGGCACCTGATAGCAGAAAGCATCTCGCACTACGGTCAAATTGATGTGCTCGTCAATAACGCTGGAATCACTGACGCGATACATCCTGCTGAAGAAGCAAATATTGACCTCTTCCGAAGTGTCGTTGATGTCAATCTGAATTCTTGTTTTTTGCTGTCCGCTCTTGCAGCTCAGGATATGTTGAGCCGCCAAGAAGGAAGCATTGTCAACGTCGCGTCTGTGCATGGACTTGTAGCTTCAGCCCCAAACCTCCAACCGGCGTATGCCGCAAGTAAGGCAGGACTTGTGAATCTCACCCGAGAGCTTGCTGTTCAATGGGCCAAGAGGGGGGTAAGAGTAAATGTGCTGTGCCCCGGATACTTTGAAACGGAACTAACTCAGGTGATGTTCGACGACGAACGCTCCAGCGGATGGATCGCTCGAAATGCCTCTATGGGTCGAGGAGGAACTCCCGACGAACTGGATGGCGCTTTACTGTTCCTAGCTAGTAAAGCCAGCAGCTATGTCACAGGAGTTCCGCTGCCGGTTGATGGGGGATGGATAGCTCGCTGAGGGTTCTCGCTCAATCCGACATATACCCGTACTCTCGGGGGTTGTAATGACTGCCCGTCGCACACTTTTTTTCTTAGCCGTTCCCTCATCTCTGGTGATGTTGTTGACGTGTAGCTGGGTCCTTCTAGGTTCACAACAGTTATCGACTGGAATTCGGTGGCTTCTCGGTGTTGTCGCGCTCTGCGCGTTTGCATTGTTGTTGTGTAGTTCCATTGCCACTCTTTGGACAGGGGGACGCCAAGAAGCGGCATTGGCGATGGCGGCGAGAAAGGATCCTTTGACCGGTTTGGGAAACCGTTTCCAGGCAGAAGCCCGTCTAGAGGACGCATTAGAGCGATCTCGAACGAGCGGTCGAGCAGTCGGCGTCGTTTTTTGCGACCTCAATGACTTCAAGGTTGTCAATGATGTCTATGGTCATACGGTCGGAGATCGACTGCTTTGCGCAATCGGCGCACGCTTTGCTGACTCAGTAAGACCAACTGACACCGTTGCGCGATATGGAGGTGACGAGTTTGTCGTTGTGTGTCCTGAATTGCGAAATGACGATGATGTTCAACTAGTTGCTGAGCGTCTTGGAATTGCGATGGAACGTCCATTTGTTATCGGTGGCCACTCTCTCGCAGCGCAAGCCAGTATCGGTTTTACAGTTGGCTACGGAACTCGCAACGATGTTGAAGAACTCTTATCGCGAGCAGACGCCGCAATGTATCGAATCAAGATGCAGCTCTAGGCCAAAGCGGGGGTGCCCTCAAATGCGCCTGGATCTTGAGGGGTAGGTAAGAGCGGCCTAGATCGCCATGCCATGGCCTCCTCGACACCGTCAAGCACGCTGCGCCACTCAGGGGGATCCCACCCCTCGGCGAAGCCAACCAGTGAGCCGTCTTGGCCGATGTGCACTAGAGCAGGCAGGCGTTCGAGACTTAAAGAACCTACGAATTCTCTATGTTCGTCCGTTAGCACCAGCCAACTGTCGGCGTACTTGCCCAAATACTGACGAGCTCCATCGCCGCTCCCTGTGACTAAAAAGGCGCACCTGATATCAGCTTCTTCGTAATGAGCAAAGATGCGATCGGCCGTCGGAATTATCCAACCGCTTTCGTGGGTATAGGGATCGATTACGACGGCCAAAAGATTAAATGTTGTTAGCCATTGGGAAAGCTTCTGTTCAGCTCCATCAATAGTTGCAACTGTGAGTTGTGTCGAGGGGTCAGTAGCCACGAAAGCCAAGTTAGCGCGCCGGGTCGTTCGGACCTGCATAGACGCAAACTCGACTTAAGATTTATTCTGAGTCCCGTCATGTGGCAGTCTGCTCTGGTGCATCCAATTGAAAGACTTCGATATGTAGCCCGGGCTGGAGGCTTTGACCAAACCGACCTAGCACGTGAAGCTGCTGGTGCTTTGGCTTCGCTGTGGGGTGAGCCAGCAGAATTGGTCAACGCCTGTAGACGGATATTGCACCACCATCCCCTTGCTGGTTCGTTGTGGGTGATGACAACACGAATCTTGATTGCTGGCGATGCTCAGAAAGCAGCTCTAGATTTTCTTGATGAACTCAACGCTGATCTGACTCCAGACAACGTCGCAACTTCTCTTCCTACTGAGGCAACGATTGCCGTCGTCGGATGGCCTGACCTCGCGTTAGAGAGGATCCACCATCGAAACGATGTAACTGTTCGAGTTATCGATGCATACGGAGAAGGGGCTGGACTAGCAAGGTCGCTGCTCCAAAAGGGTGTCGAAGTAGATGAAGTGCCGTTCACCGGACTGGGACAAGCGTGCCTGAACTCTGATGTTGTTATTGTCGAAGCCGCTGCGGCTGGACCAAAGTCTCTTATTGCTCCGTCTGGTTCCTACGCTGCGGCGGTATGCGGCATGCAGTCCGGCAGTCAGGTTTGGGCCGTTGTTGGTCATGGCCGTGCGTTACCTCAGCCGTTTTTTGAAGTTATACAACAAAAGTTGGCTGCAACAAACACGATGGAATCCGATGATGAAGTGGTCCCCATTGACGTGATTACGCATGTGGTCGGTCCGACCGGAGTAAGTAGCGTTCAGGAGACAGTTAGAGAGGACTGCGTGGTTGCGGCAGAGCTTTTGCGTCTCGGTTATTAGCGAGAACAAACAATGGTTGAGTGGAGAACCCTACTGAGCTTCCGCCAAGAGCCGGCGGGCGATCAGCTTGAGACAAAGCGTTTCGTCTGCACCCTCGAAAATTGACAGCACTCGAGCATCGACGAAGAGACGACTAACCGTGTACTCCTCGGCAAATCCGAAACCGCCGTGAATCTGGAGCGCTTCTCGTGTCACCCATTCAGCCGCTTTGCAAACATAAGCCTTGACCATTGACGCTTCCAAGCTACCTTCACCTTTGGCCATCATCTGGGCAACCGAATAGCTGTATTGGCGCGAGCCTTGAATGATCGCAGCCATTCGACCCAGTTTCGTTTTCGTTAGCTGGTAATCGGCCACAGGGTGACCAAAGACAACCCTGTCGGTTGCATAGCTAAGAGCCTCTTCGTAAGCAGCCTGCATGACTCCAACGGCTCGTGCAGCTGTCTGAAGACGACCGTTTTCGAATCCGGCCATCTGCATGTAAAAGCCTTTTCCTAGTCCTTCATCACCGCCAATCAAGTTCTCGGATGGAACGAACCAGTTGTCGAAAGCAATTTCAAAGCTATGCATTCCCCGGTAACCCAGTGTCGGGATAGCCCGGCCCTCCATGGTTCCGCCATCATCCTGGGAAAATTCGAAACTGTGACCTTCTGCCTGAGGTTTGGGCACTATGAACAAGCTAAGTCCACGGTGAGTTTTCGAACGGTCTGGGTCCGTTCGAGCTAGGAGCATCAACACATTGGCGCGACCCGCGAACGTGCACCAGGTTTTCACTCCATTAATTACCCAACCATTATCAACAGCTGTGGCTGACACTTTGAGGTTCGCTACGTCAGACCCGTAATCCGGTTCTGTTACTGCGACTGCGACCATGGTCTCGCCAGTAGCAATTTTTGGAAACCATTCTTTCTTCTGCTCTTCGGTGCCCCCTCGTTCAAGAGCTCGAGTCAGGATCTCGGGTCGAGTAATGAGTGAACCGCCCGCACCTAATGAAGCTCGAGAAAGCTCTTCGGTAGCTATGACCATTCCCATGTAGTCACTCTCGCTACCCGTAGCAAACCCGCCGTATTCCTCGGGGACCGAAAGGCCGAAACACCCGAGTTCCGCCAAGCCTTCAATAATGTCTTCGGGGATATCGGTGTCCTGCCGGTGGATATGTTCGGCACGAGGCGCGATCTTGTCTTCGGCAAAGCGACGAAATGTGTCGGCGACCATTGTGAAGTCGTCATCCAAATGAAGTGGGGCATTGATGGTTGCTAATTCGGCGACGAATTCTGGGGCCCGGAATTGGCGGATGAACTCCCGCGCCCGATCGATCTCTCCTTCTTCGACACCCCAGGCATCCTCGCGACCAAAGAGCTTGGAATGAAGTTCGGCCAAGGCATCTGCTATGAAAGCGCAAGCTATCTTGCCTTCGCTTTCTC
Source organism: Acidimicrobiales bacterium (assembly GCA_004214275.1). Classification (GTDB taxonomy): domain Bacteria; phylum Actinomycetota; class Acidimicrobiia; order Acidimicrobiales; family Poriferisodalaceae; genus MedAcidi-G3. Next base: position 8,356 of record SGYJ01000049.1, read on the forward strand.
CTTTGGCCCCGTAATCCAGGAGTGAACGGCTGATCTCGATTGCAGATGCCGAGTGCGCAAGGTCGTATAAGAGGCTTTGGTGTTCATCGATATCTGATAGAGACGCTGCGTGAGCGGTTGCTCTATCGATGACTGAGACACCGATGGCCAAGGCATCTGCTGCGGCTTGTAGGTCAGGTGCGGTCATGCGTTTCCACCACTTCATCAAGTTGAGACAATGAGTCAGACTATGAGCAGAATGTTCAAATACACAAGGTTTCTGCGAACCGAAAAGAACTTTAGGGTGAACTATTGCACTCTAACGCCGGGGATTCCCTACCATGGCGGCGTCCTCTACGATCGCCGCCTCCAACGGGGAGAGATGTGACTACCCACGACCGCCCATTTGGGCGCTACTTCGAAGAATTCGAAATAGGCGATGTGTATAGGCATTGGCCGGGAAAGACCGTTACTGAAGCAGATGATCATTTGTTTTGCATGATCACCATGAATCATCACCCACTCCACACCAACGAGTGGTTTGCCCAAAACGAGACTGTTCATGGCAAGAACGTTGTCGTTGGCAATCTGGTCTACTCGTTAGTGCTTGGGATGAGTGTCCCCGACGTGAGCGGCGCAGCGATAGCAAACCTTGAGGTAGAAAGCCTCACCCACCAACGGCCAACGTTTCATGGAGACACCATTTATGCCGTTACCAAAGTGATAGATAAGGCTGAATCTAAGAGCCGGCCCGACAGAGGCATTGTGACCGTTGAGACCCGAGCAATTAACCAGCGAGAAGAAGAAGTTTGTTACTTTCGTCGCAAGGTCATGATATGGAAACGAGATGCTGCTCCAGCACGAAATTTTCCCTATGGCGAAGACATCTGGCAGAGCTGAGAAAGGCGTCGTAGCCGAAAAGAGAGCGCTAAATCAGGCGTTACTTCTTTGGGTGGAGACGTCATTGCGGGTTTTGCCCTGGCGCGCGACGAGAGACCCTTGGGCTGTCTTGGTATCAGAAGTAATGCTTCAGCAAACCCAGGTAAATCGGGTTGAACCCAAATATCTAGAATTTGTGGATCGGTGGCCAAGTCCTCAAGCCCTAGCCAGCTCCAAGTTTTCGGACTTGCTCAAGTTCTGGCAGGGACTTGGTTATCCCCGAAGAGCACGAAACCTGTATGACACTGCTGCTCATATCACCGATTTTCATGATGGCAAGGTCCCACGGGTATTAGACGAGTTGTTGCTCCTTCCAGGAGTCGGGCCGTATACGGCGAGAGCGGTGATGGTTTTCGCTTTCGAGGAGCGAGTAGGAGTTTTGGACACGAACGTCGGACGGTTGCTTGCCCGTTGGAGTGGGTATCCCTTGCAAGCAAAGGAGGCTCAGCAGATAGCCGACCAACTCGTGGACGGTGAGAAGCCTTGGCTTTGGAACCAAGGCTTATTTGACCTAGCTGCCTTGCGATGCACGAAACAAAAACCCCAATGTGTCGGGTGTCCAGTCGAAGAATGGTGTTCGTGGCGCGGTGTAGGTCCTGATCCTTCTGTCGGTAGTGCCGGTGTTACGACAAAACAGGGACGCTTTCAGGGCAGCGACCGGCAAGCTCGGGGACGTCTTCTGAAGGCGCTGACCGCCGGGCCAATGCCTATCTCAGAGGCTGCTCTGGTTATGGGATTGGCTGATGATCAGGCGAGAGCTTCTCGCCTGATCGCCGACCTTCAAGGTGAAAGCCTCCTCACCGTTCAACGTGAGGTCCTACTGCTTGGTGATCTGCTCCAGTAGTTCGTCAATTGCCTTGTCGGCAATAGTCACCATTTCATCGTCAGTGCGGTCTTGGATTGGATGTTCAACCCACACGGCGGCGGCATCGAATCCTAATGCCTTCGCTTGAACCTCAGCTCCGTCTATGAATTGAGTGGTGGCGACAAAAACGCCTGGAAGGCCTCGTCGTTCCAGATCAGTGATGTCATGCACACTGCATGACGTGCAGCTACCTCAATCAGCGAGGGCTTCTATCACCACGTCGCATTTGGTGGCGATCTCATGGCGCAAGTCAACTGGCGCTGGTTTCGTAAAGGTGGGCTTGCGGAAACGCTCAACCCGCAAACCTCGTTCGACAAGCCGCTCCTCAATTCGATCAAGGAAACGGTCGCCTCTAGGTTTACTGATGTCGAGCAACCCGACCGTAAGCCCATCAAGACTTTCTGGGCGGCTCACCCGAGGAATATCTGCGGGTGTCGCCTCATTAGTTGGATCTAGCACCTTGGTCATAGGTTCTCCCTTGCTACGGGGTGATTTCGACGCAAACCGGGTCTGACCCCATCTCGCCGTTCACCCACCCCCCAATGATCGCCGAAAATAGGCCAGCCGCGCCACCACAGTGAACAATATGTAGGCCATTTGGCCGAAATTTTGGCAAATCTAATTCTTCCATGGCTTCAGGAATGCCTTCTGGAATGTCCCCCGCGCCCCGAATCAATTCGTGTCCGGGTCGCACCGTCAACTCATTTATCCGATCTGCCAACTGCTCCCGGGACCATCCAGCCTCTCTAAACACTCTCGAATGGTCCGGAGCTACGGCCAGAATCGCATCGAACCCTAAAACAAGTTTTGGATGTTGGATCGAGATCAGATTTGCTGCATAGGTTCGGGCCAGTGAATCCGGGTCACGCGATAACTGGTCAACCAAATTTCGAGGAGCTTCGCCGGGGAAAGCGAGGACTGTGTTCGTTCCAGCCGAAAATCCATACATCGTTGAGATTGGTGACCAGGGGGAGTCTTCTTCCCGTTCAGCAAAGCAAAATCCGACCTTTCCTGGAGATCCGAATGCCGCTCGATCAACCTCGCCCGGCCTTCCTCCACCGACGTTGCGGATAACAAGTTGGACTGCGCGGCCGATAGTACTGTTCGCACGGTTCCCCTGGCCAAGTGCGTTGTTTCCGGAGTTCATCCCTATTTGCTGGGCTATGGGTCCGTTGACGATGAGTACCGGAGCGTGAGGCATTGTCGTGGCTAATAGGCCATGCATATTGAAAGTATCTGTACAGACAGCCTCCACTCCCGCCAGAACTATTGGCAGATACTCAGGCCGACATCCTGCCATCACTGCATTGATAGCCACCTTCTCAACCGTGCAGGGCGCTAAATCAGGAGGAATAGATGCGACGATTTCTTCTGGTGAACGAGTAGTTCCTTCAAGCATCGCCATTACCCGAGCTTCGCTCGGGGGAATCACCGGAAGTCCATCGGTCCAACCGCGGTCGAAGAGGGCTTCGTGAGTGTCTTCCAGAGATGCAAATTCGACCCGTCGAGCCTTCATTGTGGAACCACCGAACCGAAGCTCTAAATCAGCGCTCATAGATGGATCAACAGAAAGTGAACCGCACCCCGGCCTATGGTCAGGCAACTCAACGCCTAATTGAGGGACGCCGGTGATTGACTCCCACTGCGAGCGAGACCACCCCACAGTTCGAGCGATCTCTTTTCCGTTCTCTATGACGAGGAGCGTCGGAACAGTTTCAATATTGTGATGCCACGAAATAGCTAGGTCGCCATCGAATTGTCGGTCCGCTATTTCTTCAGGAAAATTAGGGTCGTCTTGACTGAAGACCGTTAGTTGATTACCGCTAGCCAATTGTTCGAGGACGGGAATAACCAGCTCACAAGTCGGACAGTCCTCCTTCACAATGACGACCAGTCCGTCTGGGAGGACAGGTAACTCAGTGACACTCATGATGGTGACGATAATCGGTTCTTCGTGGCTGTTCTAAACAGTTGACCACCGTAGGCAGCTACGATTCGCACAGAACAGAATAAGGGGCGGTAGTGACTGACATCGATTCAGGCGTATTTCGGAACGTTTTGGGCCATTTTCCGACCGGAGTCACCGCAGTCACAGCGGTTAACAACGGTAAGCCGATTGGCATGGCTATCGGCTCTTTCACATCGGTATCCCTCGAGCCACCGCTCGTTGCTTTCTTGCCGGGTAAAGAATCTGGGTCTTGGAAAGAGATTCGCGAAGCTGGTTCGTTTTGTGTGAACGTTATGGGTCAAGATCAGATGGAAGTCTGCGGTGTCATGGCCAGTCGAGCTGAAGACAAGTTCGCAGATGTCGAATGGTCTCCCGCCGGGTCGGGGTCGCCGATTATTTCGGGATCGATTGCTTATATCGACTGCGATATAGAGATGATCCATGATGGCGGAGATCACGACATCGTCATTGGACGGGTCCTTAAGCTAGAAGTCATGGACAGCAAATCGCCTCTGGTTTTTTTCCAGGGAAACTACGGAACGTTCAGCTGATCTAGAACGGTGGCACTCACAGCACGACTAATTTTGGGAATCGTTTTCCTTCTTTCCGGTGCCCTGAAGTTGCGTGATCCCGCTTGGCTCGCAGCCGCGCGCCAATTTGGTGCACCCAAGCTCGTCGCAGTCACTATTGCCCCGACAGAGATTTTTTTAGGTGCGTTGCTGGTTGCAGGGACCGCATCGCCTTGGCCATCTATTGCGTCAGAGATCATTTTGGCTGTCTTTACCGTGGCTATGTTGCGGGTGATGCGGCGACCAGTCAACCAAAGACCTAGTTGTGCCTGTTTTGGTCGTTGGACAGCTCGCCCCGTGGGCAGCAGTTCCATCATTAGGAATTTGATACTGCTAGCGCTCGCCGCCATCTCCAGTGGTGGATAACGGTGGAGCCAGATTCAGCATTTCGAGAATCACGGACAATACAAAAGCTTCCTCGCGCCAGGCATCGTAACGACCTGACGGACCACCGTGCCCAGAGTCAATTTCGGTGCGAAGTAAAATAGGTCGACTGCCGGTTGTCTCGGAACGTAGTTTGGCAACCCACTTTGCTGGCTCCCAATATTGGACTCTTGGATCATTGAGCCCAGCTGTCACTAGAAGCGCGGGGTGATCGGCACTTTTGACGTTCTCGTAGGGTCCATAAGCGGACATCATTTCGAAGGTCGCGGGATCATTGGGGTTGCCCCATTCTTCGTATTCAGTGACGGTCAATGGAATAGTTGGGTCGAGCATCGTGTTCACGTTGTCAACAAACGGAACCTCAGCTACTACTCCGGCAAATGCGTCAGGGCGCTGATTGACCATGACCCCCATCAGTAGACCCCCAGCGCTGCCACCGCGAGCCACGATGTGTTGAGGGTCAGCCCAGCCTTCATTCACGAGATGATCCCGACAACTTCCGAAGTCGGAAAAC
>SGYJ01000005.1 GCA_004214275.1 Acidimicrobiales bacterium
TCATCACTGACTGCACCGGCTACGTTCAGCCTTCTGGCACCCGCGTACGCCCACAAGAATGGTCTCGATGACGAAACCATGAAAGAGGTTCTAACTCGCATTGCCTGGAAGAATCACAAAAATGGTGCTCTCAACCCACGAGCCCAATTTCGTAAAGAAGTAGCGAAAGAGACAATTGCAGGCTCTCCGTTGGTGGCCGGACCCTTGGGCATATTTGACTGTTCAGGTGTCAGTGATGGCTCAGCTGCGGCAGTTATAGTTCGCGCCGAAGATGCTCATCGGTACACCGACAAACCCCTGTACGTGAAGGCATTGAGTTTTTCTTCGGGACCTGCCACTGGGGCATTGGACCCGAGCTATGACTACACGACTTTCCGAGAAGTTCGTGCATCAGCAGAAGAGGCTTATAAGCAGGCCGGTATCAATGACCCCAGAAGCCAAATAGCAATGGCCGAGGTACACGATTGCTTTACGCCGACCGAATTGGTGTTGATGGAAGATCTCGGGTTCGCTGACGAAGGAACTGCCTGGAAAGAGGCACTGAATGGAACCTTCGACCTCGATGGAGATTTGCCGGTAAACCCCGACGGGGGCCTGAAGAGTTTTGGTCACCCCATTGGAGCATCAGGATTGAGAATGCTCTTTGAATGTTGGCTTCAGCTCAGAGGTGAAGCGCCACCTGAACGTCAAATTGATTCCGACAAAACACTTGGTTTGACCCACAACTTGGGTGGTCAGCCCGGTGCTTGCGTGTCATTCGTTTCGGTTGTCGGTTCCGAAATCGGCTAAAGCGAATCAAATACGAAAATTCAACGGCCGTTCGTTCCAGCCATGTGAATGAACGGCCGTTGCGCGTCCACGCCGTGGGATATCCAACGCCTAACGCGTAGATGCCTTCCTAATGTTGAAGAGATTTGATTGCTTTATTTATCTGTGCCGTAATTCCAGACGCATCAAGCCCTAATTCAGCGTGCAGTTCGGACTCCGCGCCGTGAGGCAAATAGTCATCAGGGGTACCGAGTTGCAATAAGCGCGGAATTGGCCCAGAACGGCGTTGCAGGGCATCGGCTACGAGACTGCCGAATCCGCCCACCCTGGTTCCATCTTCAATGGTGACGACCAACGGAAATTCAATAATTGACCGAATCATTTCCTTGTCAACTGGTTTCAACACTCTGGGGTCCCAGAGCTCAGCCCGCACCCCTTCTTCGGCTAGCAAACTCACTGCGGCGGTAGCTGCCGTCAGCATCTTGCCTGCAGCCAATATCGCGACATCCGTCCCTTCATGAACCAGACGGGCATCCATCCCCTGACCAACATCATCTGATTCCGCAGCGTTGCCTCGCGGCCATCGAATTGCGACAGGCCCATCCTCTATTTCAAGTGCCTGATTTAACATTATGGGTAGTTCTTGAAGCGACGAGGGCGAGAATATGGTCATGCCCGGCACACGTGCATACATAGCGATGTCATGAACCCCATGATGTGATGCGCCGTCGGGTCCGGTAATTCCAGCCCTGTCGATGCAGATAACAACGGGAAGGCCATGCAATCCAATGTCGTACATCACTTGATCGAAACCGCGTGCCAAGAAAGTCGAATAAATAGCCACGAAGGGCCTGAGCCCTGCCTTGGCCATGCCAGCCGCCGATGTTAAGGCGTGCTGTTCAGCGATTCCGGTATCAAAGAATCGTTCAGGATATTGCTGCTGAAATGGAAGCAGTCCAGTAGAACCTGGCATCGCTGCGGTAATCGCTACGACGTCGTCGCGACGCTCAGCAATGTTCATCAAAGCAGTGCTGAACTCGGCAGTGAAGGTATTGCCGCCTTTTGACGAAGAGTTACCAGTTACGGGGTCAAAGAGCCCAATATCGTGCAGGTGTTTTTCTACGTCCGCCTCGGCCGGCGCATAGCCTCGGCCCTTATCAGTAAGTACGTGCACCACTATCGGTCCATCTTCGTACGAAGAAGCGTCGCTCAAAGCTGACTCAAGTGCATCAATATCATGGCCATCAATGGGTCCCAGATAGCGAACCCCAAGCGTTTCGAAAAAGGCCGGAGGTTCCCACATTTCCCGCATGGCCGCAGCCGCCCCAGATAAACCTCGTTTGACCTCATCGCCGAGAGGCAGACGATTGAGAATGCTGGTGACCGCCTGACGCCCTTTCACGTAGTTAGGTGATTGACGGAGCCGAGACATCACCGTAGCTAGACGGCTCACCGTTGGAGCGTAAGATCTTCCGTTGTCGTTGAGAATAATGACGGCCCTCTGCCCGTAATGACCGAGGTTGTTGAGTGCTTCAAACGCCATCCCTCCCGTCATTGAGCCATCACCGATGATTGCCACAACTTGCCTATGTTCGTGACCCGTTAGATCGAAGCCGGCAGCCAGTCCTGAAGCCCAGCTCAGCGACGTTGAAGCATGACTATTTTCCACAATGTCATGCTCTGATTCGCCACCACTGGGATACCCGGATAAACCATGTCGTTGTCGGAGGGATGTGAACTTGTCCGAGCGTCCGGTCACGATTTTGTGAACATAACTTTGGTGACCAGTGTCCCAAAGAATCACGTCCCTGGGTGATTCGAAAACTCGATGTACCGCCAAGGTCAGTTCCACCGCGCCCAGGTTGGACCCCAGATGACCACCGGTTCTGGAAACAGCTTCAACCAAAAACTCTCGAATTTCGGCGCAGAGCTCTTGGAGCTGGTCGCTATCAAGCGCACGCAGGTCTGCAGGACTTTGGATTTTCTCTATATGCATAGGATGATCATTGGCTGGCCGGAATACGGGTCACACTATCGTCTAAAGATCATTTGACATCGCCAGCACGACGACTCTTGTCAGCTGAATCGTATTTTTTCTATCAACCCCGCACATCTCATTCCGGCACCTAAGACAATTAGCCCCGCCAATCCATCAACCCAATAGTGGTTAGCGGTGATAACGATGCCGAAACTGGTTGCAATTGGATACGCCCACATGAGGATACGGGTCCATCGCGATTTCAAAATTGGAATCAAAGCGAGGGCACACCAAGCCGCCCACGCAAGATGGAGGCTAGGCATCGCCGCCCATTGATTCGAGATTGCTTGCAATGTCCCGGAATCGAACGACCAGAGACCTCCATGAACGGAGAGAGTATCGACGAAGGCAAATTCAGTCATCGAGCCGCCGTAAGGCGGTGGTGACGACAACAACCTAGGAGGCATGAGAGGAAATGTCGCGAAACCGATAAGACCGAAAGCAGTGGTGATGGCAAGTCCCGTGCGGTATCTGAAAAATCGGGCTGGGAACCTCCTAAACAAAAATATTCCTGTGGCGATCGTCACGACGAAGTGAAGACTCCCGTAGAACACATTCCAGAACCACAAGAACCAACCCCAATCAATGAAAAAGTTCTGGAGCTGTTCCTCGAAAAACAAACCGATTTTTTTTTCGAGGTCAATTATTCGCCTAGCGTTATCTGCTGCTGTCGTCGTCGTAGCCGCAAATAAACCGTTCGAACCGAACTGATTCCTGATTCGCGCATAAACCAAATAGAAACCAAGTATGAAAAGAACCTCTTTCCACCAACGTCTCTTCTCGGTAACGGTTTCGAGCGACGTCAAAGCTCACCCTCCGTGTTCTGGCGGCGCGGACCAAATATGAACGGCACCACACCAGTGAGGCTTGCGATGAGAGTAACAGCGTAAGTTAAGAGCCCTAACACCACACTTTGGCCGCTCGCAATGAAAGAACCACCAAGGAAAAAGACTAAGGCTGCTTCCCTCACCCCCAGTCCGCCGATTGCTATGGGCAACACCTGAGCAACAAAAACCATCGGGATAAAGGCAAACCAAGTTGATGTTTCAAGTCGTATCCCGATGGAATTAGCGATGCATATGACAGCTGCAATGAGACATGCCTGAAATGCCACTGCCACCGTCAGCAGCCGCAACATGGAACCTGGGACTTTTCTGTAAATTTTCAGACCTTGGTGAACAGCTACAAGTGAGGCGGTCACGCGGTTCTGGCCCTGGAGTCGACCTCCAAAGCGAGGGTGTTGTGCAACGAAAATTAAAACCGAGAGCAGGACTAATGTGCCCACAGCGGCCGCCAAGGCTACTGCGCCTCTTCGACTTGACATAAGACTGGGATTCAAAACTAGGGCGCATAGAGTGATAACGGGCAGCACCACCCAACCCGTTAATCGTTCGATTACGACCGAAGCGAAAGCTCTTGAGTGGTCTCCAATTTCGGCTCCCATCCGAGTGACGCGCAAAATATCACCGCCGACGGTCGTCGGCAGGAAATTTCCAACGAATTGACCAGCCAGGAAATAGCTGAACACTTTAGAGAAACTGAGTGCAGCGCCGAGTGTCCTGCACACCTCAAGCCAACGGAGCGAGGCGAGACCGAAGGCAGCGAGTGTTAGAAGTAAAGAAACACAAATCCATAGCCAACTTGAGGCTTGCCACTCGGGCCACCGTGCCTGCAGATCATCAGCGGGAAATTGAGTTAGCAGTAGCGTCAGCATGGCTGAACTCGCAACAATGCGAAGCGCAAAGGAGGCCTTTTTCGGCAAACGGAACGAGCGATTTGGTTTCGGTAACACGAGAGATGGAAGATTAGGCCGAAGCGGCGGCCCTGAGAAGTCCAAACCGGTGCTGATCAAGGTACTGTGGCGCCGAAGTCAACTCGGAATTAAGAAAGGCAAATGTGAGCATGAAAGCGGTTTCCCCGTTGCTGGACACAAATTTGGTCCAAGACACTCTCTCCGAGGCGATGTCAAATGGGGGTGAGTGGGCAGAGATTTTTGTTGAGGACCGCCAGAGTGCCTCTGCGGACTTTGACGAAGGCCGAGTCGAGGCCATGATGTCGAGTAGAGACCTAGGCGCAGGAATTCGGGTGACAGTGGGAGATATCACAGGATTTGCGCACACCTCTGATCTGACGACGAATGGATTGTTCGAGGCAGCACAAGCTGCTGCGAGTGTCGCTAAAGGAGGCTCCCAGCTTAAGCCGATTGCTCTAGGGGGAAACGGATTGGCTGAAAGCAACGCGAGAATATTGCCGGAGTCTGTTTCGAAAACCCGCAAAGTTGAATTGCTGGAACAAACAAATGCTGCGGCTCGAGCAGAGAATGCAGCCATTAGCCAGGTAAATGTTCGATATTCGGAAGGGCGCCGCCGAATACTGGTTGCAAACACTGAGGGTCTCTTCAACGCTGATGACCAGACTCGTACTTTGTTGTCAGTGAATTGTGTTGCCAGTGGAGATCAGGGTTTACAGACAGGACGAGAAACGGTCGGCTACACGGTTGGATTTGAATTATTCGAAGAACACGACGTCGAGGCCATGGCACGCAGAGCAGCCGGTCGTGCGATAACGAAATTAGGGGCACGCCCAGCGCCCAGCGGACAATTACCAGTGGTTATAGAACGAGGAGGGGGAGGAGTGCTGTTCCACGAGGCGTGCGGCCATGGTCTTGAAGCAGATCTCGTTAATAAAGGGGCGTCAGTCTTCCGCGACCGGGTCGGAGAACTGGTAGCCGCGCCTTCTGTCACATTGGTCGACGATGGGACGATGGGGGTCGAATGGGGCAGCGTGGCGATTGACGACGAAGGATGTCCGACGCAGCGAAATGTTTTAATTGAAGATGGAATCCTTACTGATTACATGTGGGATCACCTACGAAGCCGGTCTGCGGGTAGACCAGCGTCCGGAAATGGAAGACGGCAGAGTTATCAACATCTTCCAATGGTTCGCATGACCAACACCTTCGTCACAAACGGAGAAGCTGAACCCCAGGACATCATCTCAGACACCAAAAATGGTGTCTACGTTGCTCAATTGGGTGGAGGTCAGGTCAATACGGCAACGGGCGATTTTGTTTTCGGTATGACCGAGGCTTATCTCATCGAAAACGGCGAGATTACTGTGCCACTACGAGAGGGAAATCTGATTGGTAACGGTCCCGAAGTCTTACAAAATATAGAAGTGATCGGCAATGACTTTGCCATGGGCAGCCCGGGCACCTGCGGCAAAGACGGACAAGGCGTCCCTGTGGGGGATGGGCAACCAACGCTCAGAGTCGCAGCGTTAACCATTGGCGGTACTGCAAGTTGAGCGACGTGGTAGAACTGCCTGACTTAGCGGATGAACTCGTCTCACTTGCTCGTGAGAACGAACAGATAGAGGTGTGCGTATCCCGAAACCGTTCGACAACAGTGAAGGCTTACTCCGGTGAAGTTGAATCTGTCCGCTCAGGAAAGTCTGAAGCTGTCGGAATCCGAATAATCGTGAACGGACAGGAAGGTTTCGCTACTGCGGGTTCGCTCGATCGTCGAGTTTTGAGTCAAGTAGTTGAAGACGCTCGGGGAAACCTACAGTTTGCTGAAAGCGACCCGCATCAAGGGGTAGCTTCACCCGACGGCGTTGAGTCCCCGAACCTTGACTTAGTTGACCCCGCCGTTCTTCAGATGAGTGAGGAACAGAAGGCCTCGCTCGCAATCGAGCTAGAACGGCGATGTCTGTCCGCAGACCCGCGAGTGAGCAGCGTACGGTCGGCGGCATGGTCTGATGGGTGGGGTGAGTTTGCGTTAGCTTCAACAACTGGAATATCTGTATACAGCGAAGGTGGAAGCTGCTCAGTGGGTGTTCAACCTCTTGCTGTGGAGGGTAACGAAACCCAGATCGGCTACGCCGGAGATGCGGCTCGTCGCCCCGATTCGCTAGACATAGACCGAGTAGTAGAGGAAGCGGTTGAAGGTGCGACGGGAATGCTCGGGGCGAAGAAGCCACTTTCAGAACGCTTAACGGTGGTACTTGAACCGGGAGTTGCTGCAGCTTTTCTCGGAACGATTGCAGGCGCTCTAACAGGTGATCGTGTCGTCAAAGGAAGGTCACCGTTCGCTGAACGGCTAGGAGAACAGGTCGGCGCTTCCATGTTGACTCTGTTTGACGACCCAACGAATATCGATTCGTTAGGAGCTGATAATCACGATGGTGAAGGCTTGGCTGCGCGAAAAAATATGATCATCGAAAAAGGCGTCCTGTCCCAGTTTCTCCATAATTCGTATACCGGTAGGCGAGTGGGGGCGAGTTCTACAGGTTCAGCAGTTAGGGGTCCTCGTTCCACTCCCAGCGTCGGTGTGCATGCCCTGTGCCTAGACCCAGGCACAGGCGATCGAGACACACTGTTCCAAGAGGTTCGTAGTGGCATATTCGTGCGTGGCGTGAATGGATTACACAGTGGAGTGAACCCGGTCAGTGGCGACTTTTCAGTAGGTGCGTATGGACACAAGATAAGAGATGGTGCGCTAGCGGAACCTTTTAGCGAAGCGACGATCGCCTCCACGCTTCAAAGAATGCTTCTTGATGTCGTGGCAATCGGCGGAGATTTCGAGTTTTTGCCGGGCGGTTCAGGTATGGCATCCATCGCGATAGAGGACGTTGCGCTCTCAGGTATGTAGTTCCTGAAGGCGAACAAAGCGGAGCCGTTGATACCCTGCTGCCGTGCCTTCTTTGCCAAAACCAGAAGCGCTTGAGCGTCACCCACACCTAGGTCAGCCTTGTCCTAAAGACTGGGTTCGAGTGGATTTTCATTCTCACACCATGTGGTCAGGGGATTCGACCACCACTCCCGAAGAACTCCGAGATTGTGTCGCAGCATCTGGTATCGACGTTCTTTGTATTACTGACCACAACGCGATTAAAGGAGCACTCGAACTTGTTGATGAACTTCCGTGCCGAGTGGTTGTGGGTGAAGAACTGAAGACACACGCAGGTGAAATAATCGGTCTTTTCTTGGAAGAGCGGATCCCGCAAGGAATCCCCCCGGCCGAAGCTGCCCAGAACATTCGTGAGCAGGGTGGAATCGTTTATGTACCTCATCCATTCGATCCGATGAGGAACAATTTGCGATCAGATGTTCTAGATGAGTTGGTTGCCGCAGACCTTGTTGACGGTATAGAGGTCCTCAATGGAAAGACGAGCCTGAAAAGCTTGAACCAAAAAGCTGTTGCATACGCTAATGAACACGATCTAGCAATAGGGGCTGGTAGCGATGCCCACGTCGCGGAGGCGATCGGAGCCGCGTATCTGGAAATGCCTGATTTTGGTAGCCCCGACGAATTTCTGGATTCAATGCGCCAAGGCCGCGCCGTAGGCCACTACTACGACCCTCCAAGACGTTGGAGGCCCCGTATTGTTCCATCAACGGCCGACTAACTATTTGCTTTGCTATTCGCGACTGTAACTATGCCAATCTTCCACGCAATCGTCTTAGGCATTACACAAGGCCTTACCGAGTTTTTACCTGTCTCGTCTAGTGGTCATCTAGGAATAATCCCCTGGCTGTTTCAGTGGAATGACTTTGCTGGTGACACGAGAACGGAAAATACTTTCGATGTGGCCCTTCACCTAGGGACCTTGATCGGATCAGTCACCTACCTGTGGGGTGATGTCCGAACTTATTCTCGAGCTGGTCTTTTAGCGATAACCGGACGCAGAAACTGGGATGCCGAAGCAAAATTTGGATGGTTCTTACTCCTGTCGGCGTTGCCAGCTGCCCTAGTGGCGGCCCTCTTTGAATCCTTCTTCCTCACGCAAAGCAACCGGATTGGTTTGATTGCTCTAGGGCTCGCTGCGTTCGGACTGCTGTTATGGGCGGTTGATAGACGATCCAAGGATCAGTCCTCGACGACTGACCTATCACTGTCGCGTGCTGCAGCGTTGGGCTGTGGTCAGTGCTTGGCCTTGTTTCCTGGTGTTAGTCGTTCCGGGATCAATATCACCATCGCCAGGACCCTTGGATACGATCGACCTGATGCTGCTCGAATTGCTTTTCTCATGGGGTTGCCAATAATCGGAGGAGCAGCTTTGTACAGGATGCTTGGGGTTGTTTCTGATGGCTTACCCAGCGGAATGTGGAGTGCTCTAATAGTTGGAACTATTACCTCAGCCGTGACTGGTTGGCTGGCGGTGCGCACAATGCTTCGCTGGGTAAAGACCCACACTTACGCAGGCTTTGCCGCGTACCGCGTGTGTTTGGCGTTAATGGTGGCGGCAGTGTTGTTTGCTCGTTGAACAAACGCGAGTCACCGCGCTAAGGAGCCGAGATTGACTTTCAGTCGCTCGCTAATCCTTGGTGGTCTTTGAGGTATTGGAGCTAGAAGATTTGTCTGCAGAGCTAGAAGATTTGTCCGTGGAACTAGAGGACGAAGATTTGCTATCAGACGAAGTGCTTGATTCTTTTTTGCTTTCAGTAGAGTCCGATGACTCTGAAGACTTGCTGCCGCCCGAACGACTGTCATTCTTGTAAAAACCGCTGCCTTTGAAGGCTATGCCGACACTGCCGAAGACTTTCTTTACTTCGCCACCACAGCATTCTTTCGGGCACGACGTGATCGGATCATCAGAAAATGATTGACGAAGCTCAAACTGATCGTCGCAAGCAGTGCAGCGATATTGGTAGGTAGGCATGTTATGCGTTGGCTCCTGGTAGCCCTTAGAGGCCGACAGAAATTCTAGCGACGAGTAGCGGAGCCGACACCTACTAATAAGGAACGACAACAAGACCGTATCGGCGCTAGATTCCGGCACATGATCCCAATTGAAGAGGCTCGAAGTTATGTCATGGACCGTTGCGCGCCTCTAGCGGCTATTGCGACCGAAGTAGCTGACGCTTTAGGACTAGTAACTGCGGTTGATGTGACTGCAAACGAATCCCTCCCGCCTTTTGCAAATACTGCAATGGATGGGTTCGCTGTCCGTTCTGCTGACCTGAGCACCATTCCTGCCCGGTTACAAATCGTAGAAACCATTGCGGCGGGCCATAGCCCAAGCCGAACTATCGGCCAAGGTGAAGCAAGCAGGATTATGACAGGAGCTCCTATCCCCGATGGAGCAGACGCAATCGTGATGGTCGAAAAGACTTCCGTTGATGGAGATACTGTCTCGATCGAGACCCAAGTTGACCCCGGCAACCATATTCGTCCCGCTGGTGATGACGTAGTTGCGGGTGACTTAGTGTTCCCGTCGGGGACGGAACTCTCAGCTGGACATTTAGGTCTCCTTTGCAGTTTGGGTCTTCGCGAAATTGAGACATACCCGCGTCTTCGAGTAGGGGTTATATCCACGGGCGACGAATTAGTAGACGATGGAGGATCTCTAGCCCCTGGGCAAATACGTGACTCAAATCGGAGGACGTTACTTTCATTACTGAGCGGAGACGGATTTGAACCTGTTGATCTAGGCCTCATCGCCGACGACGAACTGGCAATCGAAACAGCCTTAGTCCAAGGCGCCCAAAACTGTGATGCGGTCGTCACTTCGGGCGGCGTAAGTATGGGTGACTTCGACTATGTGAAAGCAGTACTCGATCGGATAGGAGATATGAGGTGGATGCAGGTCGCGATCAAACCTGCGAAACCCCTGGCATTCGGCACGATCGAAGGCACTCCTATCTTCGGTCTGCCTGGGAACCCCGTTTCGTCAATGGTGTCCTATGAATTGTTTGCTCGCTCAGGACTTCGTTCGATGATGGGGTTTCCTCAACCAATCAGGCCCGTCGTTCAAGGTGTCGCAGCAGACCCACTGACTAGACGAGTAGATGGAAAAATTCATTATGCGCGAGTACTCGCAAAACATGAAGATGGAAAAACAGTCGTATATCCGGTGTCGGGTCAGGGTTCGCACATGTTGGCGTCAATGGCACGGTCAAACGCGCTTGCCGTGTTGCCCGACGGTGAAGGATGTGAAGCCGGTGGACAAGTTGACGTGTTGCTCCTTGACTGACATAAAAGTTGTTGAACTAGTGCCGACCTCCAAGCGTCGCTACCCTTAAACCATCATGTATGAAGAAAGCTCGGCTCAGGATTTAGTAGACCCATTCGGTCGCACAGTTCGTGATCTTCGTATTTCCGTAACTGACCGTTGTAATTTTCGATGCCAATACTGCATGCCAGCAGAAGGAATGCAATGGCTCCCGCGAGAGGAGATTCTTTCTTTCGAGGAAATAGAACGGTTTGCTCGCATATGTATCCAGGCTTTCGGATTTAACGGTATCCGCCTAACCGGAGGTGAACCGCTCGTCCGAGCGCACCTCCCGGAGCTAGTGCAACGGTTGGCTCGCTTAGGCGTCGACGTCGCACTTACCACCAATGGAGCCACGCTGCGACTTCATGCCTCAGCGCTTGCCGACGCTGGGCTGAAACGAATCAACATCAGTCTTGACTCACTGCAGAAAGAACGGTTCTTAGAGCTAACAAGACGTGACGAACTCGACCGTGTTCTGGATGGCATCGATGCCGCTCTCGATGCTGGGCTGAATCCGGTAAAGATCAATGCGGTCATGATGAGAGGGATAAATGACGACGAAATAATTGATTTCGCTGAATTTGGCAGAAACAAAGGCGTGACTGTTCGGTTCATCGAGTTCATGCCACTTGAAGCCGGAGACGTATGGAACGAAGGACTGGTCGTTCCGGCGCAGGAAATCGTCGAAACAATTAATCAGGTCCTTCCCCTAGAGCCGGTGGTCCGAGGAAATGAACCAGCTGAGAGATGGCGATATAGCGACGGAAATGGGGAAGTAGGGGTTATTGCTTCGGTAACCAAACCGTTCTGCGGCAACTGTGACCGGGTTCGCCTCACCGCGGAAGGCCAGTTTCGTACGTGCCTTTTTGCTGTAGACGAATTCGATATGCGTGCTCTTCTGAGAAGCGAAGTTGGAGATGACGTCGTCGCAAAAGCAATCTCTGACGCTGTGGGAACTAAATGGGCGGGTCACGCGATTGGTCAAGTGAATTTCATTCGTCCCAAACGCACCATGAGTCAGATCGGAGGTTGAACAATGGCTGGCTCTGAGCATCCAGAGTTAACCCATTTAGACTCCTCAGGGCAGGCGCACATGGTCGACGTGTTGGCGAAGGAAATAACTCGACGTCGAGCGGTCGCGAAATGTCGTATTGAGATGGATGCCACGACTGCCGCCGTAATTGGAAGCGGAGATCTAATAAAAGGTGATGTTTTAGCGGTCGCGAGAGTGGCAGGAATTCAGGCTGGCAAGCGAACCTCTGAATTGATTCCCCTGTGTCACCCTCTGATGATCGGATCGATTTCGATTGACTTTGAAATAGAAGAAACGCATGTAGAGGTCACTGCCGAGGTTGAGACGCTTGACCGCACGGGAGTCGAAATGGAGGCGCTAACTGCCTGTTCCGTCGCTGCATTAACTATCTATGACATGTGTAAATCGGTCGACAAGAACATGGTGGTAAGCGAATTAGCGCTCTGGGAGAAGACCGGCGGAAAGTCTGGCCCCTACAGTCGTGAATGACTTTAAGAAGAACTGATTTCTAGTTAATGGAAATGAGGCATTGCGTCGACGGCATAGGGTCGTAATACTTAGTTGGCTGTATCTAGCCCTAGATGTCGCTGTGATTAAGACACACATACCTGTGTGAGAATGGTCACCGTTGTATCGATGGCTAGCCGACACGATGAGGATTTGGAGGGCTAATCAACTTGACCGAAATAGTTCTCCTCGTATTGGCCTTTGTATGGGCGTTGGTGCTTGTACCCGGATGGGTTCGTACGTTCCTTGATCGCGGAGGCCGTCGGACCCCGATGGTCGCTTGGCAGCGGCAGCTAAGCACGTTGTCGCACTCATCGCCTGCAGCCGGAATGCCCGCGCCGTTTGGAGCTCGCGTCGCCACAGTTGACCGACGAGGTGTCTATCGACGTCCACGAAGTTCGGTTCCAAACAACAGTCGCGAGGCCGCGGTACGACGTCGCGATGTCCTGAGGCTTTTGGCATTGGGTTCTGCTCTGACTCTTTTCGGTTGGATCGTGGGAGGCCTCGCAATAGTTGGAGCGACACACTTAGTTTTTGATGCCGCCCTAATCATCTACCTCGCCCTGTTGAATCAACGACGCAAAAAAGAGATCGAACGGCTTGCCCAAGTCCACTACCTGAAGCCGCAAATAGCTATAGCCGGAGAAGTCGCAGACGATGGCACTGGACGAAGCGCCAGCAAATAGCTCGAGCGCCCGATTTGAGTCGTCATCACAATCATCTGTATCGACTCGTTTTGCTGTATCGTCCAAACGTCCCTATGGGGGTGTAGCTCAGTTGGTAGAGCGCTTCGGTCGCATCGAAGAGGCCAGGGGTTCAATTCCCCTCACCTCCACGTCAGTTAGGACGGCGATGTGGTGTCGGTATGTCCTAAAAGCTTTGCTAGGTGCCGTGGTACTGCTTTTGTTGACCGCAGGATGCGCTGAGAGTTCTGCTGAACGTCTCTTCTCGGGGCTCGAAGTGGACCAGCCGCAGCCAATGCCGGACTCCGTGCTTACTGATACTGAAGGACAACCCTTTGCTACGCGTGCGGACACTGAAGGGTCGGTGCGACTGGTCTATTTCGGGTTCACGTCTTGTCCAGATATCTGCCCGATTCATTTGGCGCAGCTGAGTGACGTTTTGGCTCGGCCGGGTATGCCCCCCAATATCAAGGTTTTGTTCGTCACAGTTGACCCGGAGACCGACACCCCTGAAGTTATTAGAGACTTTCTTGATCAATTCAGCGCTGAATTCATAGGTTTGACCGGGACGAAAGAGACGTTGATAGAAGTTCAACGACAGTTTGCTGCGCTAGTAGCATCACCGGCGGTAGACGAAAATGGAGAAGTTCAAGATATAGGTCATGATGGTCGAGTTTTTGCGTTTGCCCCGGATGGCCTTGGTCGAACCCAGTACCCGCACCCAACTCGACAGACAACATGGACGCGTGACTTACCTATCCTTGCAACCCTCCGATAGCGTCCAAGTTTGATACCGATCGCAGCGAAGAGAAAAGGCTAATCGTTTGAGATTTTGGTGCTCAACACTCGAAGAGCCGTGGTCTTGGAGTTTTCGGGCCTATCCGGGGGTATGGCTGGCAATGCTGTGCCTGGTCATTCCGTACTTTGTTTTTCAACGCAGGGCACCAAAAGGAATTGAAAATGAAGGGTCTCAGAAACGATTCTTCATACTGGGTGTACTTCTTTTATGGGTAGCAACTGATTGGCCTCTGGGACTATTGGGTGCCAGTTACTTGGCCTCTGCGCATATGTTGCAATTTCTTATCTACACGATGGCAGTGGCACCCATCTTGTTGTTAGGAATTCCCGAATGGATGGCCAGACGCCTAGCTGGTCGCATGCGCTTGTATCGACTCATGGGCCGGTGCACGCAACCAGTTGTTGCTGGATTGTTATTCAACGGCATGTTGATCTTTAGTCATTCGCCCTGGGCCGTGGACAATTTGAGAGCCACGCAGTTTGGTTCCTTTGCGATGGATTTTCTGTGGTTAATCGGAGGGCTTCTCGTCTGGGCGCCGCTGGTGTCTCCGATCCCCGAGCATCGAATGACCAGCTACCCAGGACGTATGGCGTATCTATTCCTAGCCTTGGGGGTCATACCAGCTGTTCCGGCTGGCTTTTTAACTTTCGCCAGTTTCCCGCTGTACGCGATCTACGAGTTAGCTCCTCGAGTTCATGGCCTAGGAGCAACTACCGACCAACAATTAGCCGGTCTTGTGATGAAGCTTGGAGGAATTCCCATTGTTTGGGGCACCATCGTCGTTCTGATGTATCGGTGGAGTGAAGCTAGTCGCGCCGAAAGCGCTGAGGCCCGACTCCCAAATCCGCCCACCTCACCATCGGGCGAGCTTCATCAATCAAGCACTGATCCCGACCAATAGACAACAGCCCAAACTAAACCGAACACCAGCACCACCGAAACTAGGGACGACCACAGGGTGTAGCGGGGACCCAGCCTTCTGCGGGTGGGTCGGCCGAACATATCTTCATTCTGGCAGGTAAGTCGCCCAAATGAGGATCAGCGCCCGATCCTGGTGCCTTCTCGTTCACGAAGCGCAACGTTGACACTCAACTTCTCCAAATGTTGATCCAGCGTGAGCTGTCCCTGTGGAATTGGATGGCTTTCGAAGAAATCGCGAATCTCAGCGGCGAGTTGGGGAGTAGACAGAGAACGAATTCCACCCACCATCCTTGGGATCGAGTTTTGGGGAAACTTCTTGTTCAATTCTTGCCAACGATCTCGAATGAACTCCCAAGCTAAAACACCGTGACTGCGGTGGCCCATCGCCGCTCCCAGAAGGTAAGGAGCATTTTGAGTTCGAACTTCGTTGGTAAAGAGGTCAAGAGTTTGTTTGAAGAGCTCACTTCCTTCGACTTCCAATAGTGCCATCAAATAGCGAACCTCTAATTGGGGAGTTGGAGCTTCGCGGTAGAGAGCCACAAGTTCTGAGTGCGTTTTTTCGTTGCCTGCCGATGCCACAACTCGAATTGCGGCGGCAGTGAGGTTGGGTTCAGTGTTCTGGTTGGTTTTACTATCGCCGAAAATAGATTTAGCTAGCTCTTGCACGGAGTTGTCGTTACCGGTGGTGCCTGCTGCTGTGAACAGCAAAGCCCGTAACTCTCTATCTAAGTCAGGTTCAGTCTCCAATGGCTCTAAACCTAAAACGCCGAGCGCAGTGGTCGACAGATCTCGGATTAATACCTGCAATCGAGTCCGACCGTTTTTGTCGGCAATTGAATACAGATGTTCAAGTGAGGAAAGTATGCGTTGCCAGACTGCCAGATCGGTTTCTGCTGCTAAGCCAGTAACCAGCGCGAGATGTGTTTCAGCGTCAATTTGGCCTGCGAGCACAGATGCCCACGTGTCATCTACAAGCCCATAACGCTCGGATGGAGAAAGGACCTCGAGAGCCTGGACAGACAAGGCCTGTAGGAGACTTGCGTCATAGGCAACGCGGTAAAATCCGTGACCGCCGGCATTTACTACGACCCAATCAGGTGCACCGCCAAGATCGATTGTGGCTTCGCCTGCTTCGAGGAGTAACCGACTCTCCACTTCAGTTGATCCAACTTGGGCGCGAACAATTATCGGAACATGCCAAGACGCTTGCTCGATGTCGGTGTATCCAAAACGTGTCTGTTTGACCGTGATTCCTTCAGCAGACTTCTCAACGAAGATGACAGGGTGCCCGCCTTGGAAGATCCAGGTGTCCATCGCTGCTCGGACTGGTATCCCGGTGGCTACTTCGAGCGAGTCCCAGAGGTCTGTGGTGGTGGCGTTGGCATAGCTGTGGGTAGTCAGATAATGCTTAACGCCGCTTCTGAAATCGTCCGGACCCAAGAATTGTTCGAGCATTCGCACTACAGCGGCACCCTTTTCGTAGGTCAAGATGTCATACATCGCTTCAGCATCTTGGGGTGAAATGACCTCGAATTCGATAGGACGAGTAGAGGCGAGTGAGTCAGTATCGAAAGCTGCCCCGCGTTCAACGCAAAATCCATCCCACCTTCTCCAGTCAGGTCTGAAAGCGTCTGTGGTAGCAACCTGCATAAACGTGGCAAAAGCTTCCTTAAGCCATATCCCGTTCCACCAGTCCATGGTCACCAGATTGCCGAACCACATATGCGCTATTTCGTGAGCAATCACGTCGACGATACGAGTTAGCTCAGCTTGGGTTGTCCGATCTGGATCGGCGAGCAAAAGAGTTTCCCTGAAAGTTACGCAGCCTAAGTTTTCCATTGCTCCGAATGCAAAGTCAGGCACCGCTATGAGGTCCAGCTTTCCTGCCGGATAAGGAATGTCGTAATAGTCGACGAGCCATCTAAGACTGAACTCACCGGCCAATAATCCAAATTCGGTTAAGTCGCCTTTTCCTGGGACATGCACTATCCGGAGCGGTACTCCATCAACGTCAATTGGTTCAGTGGCTTCGAGCTCCCCGACGATGAAAGCGACTAGGTAGGTGGACATGACCATGGTGTCAGCGAAGCAATCTTCACGAAGACCATTCTCAAGTTCAGTAGAACTCACTAATTCACCGCAACTTACGGTCATCAATGAATCGAGAACGCGTAACGTCACACCGAAAGTCGCCTTTAGGTCCGGTTCATCGAAGCAAGGAAACGCTCTGCGCGCGTTCGTTGATTCGAATTGAGTGGTCGCGATCACATGATCGTTGCCAGCATCGTCTCTCCAAGTAGACCTATAAAAGCCCCGGAGCTTGTCGTTCAGAATTCCTTTGAAAGAGCAGGAAAGTCGAGCAGGTCCCGGCTGGAGAACGATTGGGAAGGCAAACTCGGCTCGTTCGAGGTCCTCGTCCATGGCAATTGAACTTGTGGGCACGGAGTCGCCCTGTTCAATTTGGACATCTTCAATATCTAATTCAGCAGCGTTTAAAACGATTGTGTCAGTCTCGGTTATGACTTCAAGATCTATTACAACTTGACCAGTGAATGAGCCGCTTTTGAGGTCAGGTTCCAGTTCGATCGCGTAGTGCTTCGGAAGTACATGCCTAGGGAGTCGATGGGGATTTTGAGCTGTCACACGCCGAACCCTAGCGGTCTAAACAGACTTAAAGAGGTTGAGTCGCTAGGGTGCTCTGCAGCCCACATAGAAAGGACCCATGAGCACTCCTGAATCTCAATTAGACCTTGATGTCGTCGGATTTGGTAATGCTCTTGTGGACGTGTTGTCTCATCAAGAAGACGAGTTCATTGATCAAATCGGATCAACCAAAGGAGCGATGAATCTCATCGACGCGAAGCGCTCAGCAGAGCTTTACGAACTTATAGGAGAGCGAGTAACGATCTCGGGCGGGTCGGCGGCCAACACTGTCATCGGTGTCAACTCTCTTGGGGGTACTTCTGGGTATGTGGGGAGAGTAGCTAACGACGAGCTTGGTGATGTGTTCACTTCAGATATGAGCCGGTTAGGCATAGAACACTCGACCCCTCGGGCGCCCGCTGATGACCCAACTGGGCGCTGCATAGTTTTCATCACCCCTGATGGTGAGAGGACACTTCATACATTTCTTGGGGCTTCTAACGGACTGACTTCCTCAGATGTCGACCTGGAGCTCGTTGCCAGGGCGAAACTGCTTTTTTTGGAGGGATACTTATGGGACCCGCCTGAGGCAAAAGTCGCAATGCGTTATGCGGCATCTGGTGTCAGCGAGGGCGCACGGGTCGCTCTCACCCTCTCCGACCAGTTCTGCGTCGAACGTCACAGGACCTCTTTCATGGCTCTAATTGATGACCATGTCGATGTGCTTTTCGCCAACCACCATGAAGTGATGTCTCTGTTCGAAGTTGAACAACTTGATGTAGCACTGGACCGAGTTCAAGAACGGGTCGAGCTGGCGGCCATCACTATGGGGGCGTCCGGTTCTGTACTCATCACTTCAGGCGGACGAGCGATGATTCCAGCTGATCCGGTAGCTCGTGTAGTGGATAAGACGGGAGCTGGAGACCTATACGCCTCAGGTGTTCTGTACGGGCTAGCTCAAGGGTACGACTTAGAGAGATGCGGGCAGCTGGGGTCACTGGCTGCCGAAGAGGTGATTGCACATATCGGGCCTAGGCCAGAGATATCGCTTAGAGATCTGGCAGGAGAGCTTGCATAGTCGGGGTGCTCAACTGAACAATGACAGTGTGGCAACCCCGAGCGACTTTAAATTCTCAGAACAAGAGGAGCGAAGTGCTGCCAGGTCGCCAACTGGCTTCGAAATGGTTTGCTCCAAGTAGATTTTGACCTTTGGTTCAGTGCCGCTGGGTCGGATTGCGATTCGCAGGCCGTCTTTCGCTCGAAACTCGATCAAATTGGTAGTAAGGGGAGGAGGCTTCTCAAGCCAATCCATGGTGGCGACTATTTGACTTCCATTGATCTCCTCAGGTGGGGCGATGCGCAGAGCATCAAGAACCGATTCGATCGTCATGGAGTCAAACTGTCCGCTGGCCTGATGTGTCACGAACAAACCGATTTCAAAAGCCAACTCATCTAGTCGTTCCAACGGCCCCAGGTTCATCGCGTCAAGAGCTTCAATCATTTCTAGAAATTTGACTGCGGCTGAAATTCCATCCTTATCCAAGACGACACTGTTAACTGAGTATCCCAGAGCCTCCTCGTAACCGAAGACCCAATTGCTGTCAGGTCTTGACGCCGCCGGCTCCATAATCCATTTGAAGCCAGTGAGTGTTCGAACATGTTCGACGTCGTGGCTAGCGCAGAGAGCCGCAACTGCTTCGGAAGATACGACCGAACTTGCTGTCAGCCGATCCTTTCCACTGGTGGTCTTGAGTTGGTGATCACATAGCAACAGACCCAACTCATCACCCGACAATTGATTCCAGCCATCTTTGGTTCGTACAGCGACAGCTAATCGGTCTGCGTCCGGGTCATTAGCAAGAACCAAATTCACGTTTCTCTGATCAGCGATTCGGAAAGCCTCAGCTAAGGCCCCTTTCTCTTCAGGGTTAGGAAATGGCAGGCCCGGGAACGAGCCATCTGGTTTAAATTGAGAATCAACTCGTATCGGTGAAGAAATACCGGCCAGAGAGCAGGCGGCCTCCAATGTGGCGCCTCCAACGCCGCATAGGGGCGTGTATACCCATTCCGTTAAATGTCTAGAAATATATGGTGCACCCGATTGAGGAATGACTGCATGAACGTAAGCGGAAATCGAGTCCTGACCACTCAAGCGAGAAACTTCCTCAGAAGTAGCGAGGTCCGTTTCTGCGGGTAGAGAATCGAAATTCATTAATAATTCGATCTCTTGGTCAATTGGGGGTCTGATTTGAGTTCCGTCGGGGCCATAGACCTTGTAGCCACTGTCACTTGATGGGTTGTGGCTAGCAGTGACCACAATTGCTCCTGCGGTCATTCGAGCCATTTGATGCCATACAACAACAGGGGTGGGGCAGGGCTCATCGATTAACAAACATCGAACGCCTAACGCGGTCAACAGACGAGCCGAATCAAGTGCATAAATATCAGAATCAGGTCGAGCGTCGTAGCCGATGACGACTCCCTTTTCGGCCAGTCCGCGGTCAAGTAAATAGCCGCCAATTGCACGCGCTGCCACGCGAACTGACACCCGATTCATCCGCGATGGCCCCACACCACGCGCAGCTCTAAGACCAGCTGTGCCGAACGAGAGCTTGGTGCCGAAGTGAGCAGCAACGAGATCGGAGTTAGAAGATAACTTCTCGATCGTGGACCGCGTATGCGGATCCGGATCCGCGTTGATCCAAGCCTCTGGCTGGACTAAAAGTCTTGATGAACCATCACGCACTAAGCCATCCTGCCTCATCCGGCACGCTAGCGTTGCCCTTTCACCATTGATAACCAGATGCTTTTCCCCACGTTGGCCTTCGGCCTGTTCTTCGTAGCCATATTCCTCCTCAATTGGTTGACGCGCCCAAACCCATTGATCTGGAAAATCACGATGTTCTGCTCGAGTCTCTTCTTCTATGGGTGGTGGAATTGGCGGTTTGTTTTCCTCCTCTTATGGGCCATTGCTTCTAACTGGTTGGCAGGAACCCAGATAGACAAGCACCTCCAGCTTGGAAACAAAGACTCGGCAAAAAATTGGATGCGCACAGCCATAGTCGCAGATCTCGCGTTACTAGGGGTTTTTAAGTACTACGACTTTTTTGCTGTTGAACTGTCCAATCTCTTGGGCAGTGGTACCGCAATCCCTTTGCTAGAACTGACACTGCCGGTAGGGATTTCTTTCTTTACCTTCCAAGCGATGAGTTACGTGATCGATATGCATCGAAAGCTCATCAAACCTATGCCGGTCCTCGATTTCGCTGTGTACCTTTCCTTTTTCCCTCAGCTCGTTGCGGGGCCGATAGTTCGGGCTTCTGAAATGGCGCCGCAAATCAGTCAACGGCCAGATCCCCGACAGGTGGCCTCGGGAGAGGCTTTCCAACTCATACTTCGAGGTTTATTCAAGAAGGTTGTGATTTCTAGTTGGTTGGCGAGCACTATCGTCGATGATGTTTTCGCCAACCCTGAGGGTCATAGCAGCCAAGAGGTGCTCCTCGGTGTCTATGGCTACGCAATCCAGATATATGCAGATTTTTCCGGCTACAC
The DNA here is from genome assembly GCA_004214275.1 of Acidimicrobiales bacterium. Classification (GTDB taxonomy): domain Bacteria; phylum Actinomycetota; class Acidimicrobiia; order Acidimicrobiales; family Poriferisodalaceae; genus MedAcidi-G3. The sequence continues at coordinate 20,943 of SGYJ01000005.1, forward strand.
CGATATAGCTATCGGTGTAGCACTGCTTCTCGGGTTCCGTTTCCCCACTAACTTCGACCGCCCGTACAGTGCTCTTTCACTTAGAGAGTTCTGGAAGAGATGGCACATAACGCTGTCGTCTTGGCTGCGTGATTATCTGTACATCCCATTGGGAGGTAATCGCGGTGAGAAGGCGGATACCTATCGCAATTTGCTTATCACCATGATCTTGGGTGGCTTGTGGCATGGCAGCACCTGGAATTTCGTGATCTGGGGGGCTATCCACGGGGTAGCCCTAGCGGTCGAGCGGCTGTTGCCAAAATCACAGATCCACCCTGTGCTGCGTTGGATCGCAACATTTCACATTGTGTGTTTCGCCTGGATCTTTTTCAGAGCTGAATCCTTTTCTTCAGCCATACAAGTCCTCAAAGCGATAATCATCGCGTCAGGCCCCACGGATCTGTCTAACGCTCTATTGATACTTGTTCTAGCTGCCATGTTGCTTGCGCAATTCATTCCAGATTCCAGATCTGAGGACTTGAAGCGATGGTTGAATAGGCGCGGAATATTGACCCAGGGATTGGCCTTCGGAATCGGTCTTGTCTTAATTGACATGTTCGGACCTGATGGAGTTGCGCCCTTTATCTACTTCCAATTCTGATGGAAAACGGCACTGGTGCAGAGCTAAACCCTCAATCGAGGTCCGGCGGTTTTCCCGCGGGGCAAGTCTTCTTAAGTGGGGTAGCGGGCCTAACGCTCGCCGCCTTTATCAATTCTTCAGCCTTGCTGACCGACGCCGAACGTCTTCCAGACAGCAGGAGTCGTTCGCTGTCGGTTGCGATATGGACCCCAATTGAGGCAGCAGCTTCAACACTTAGGTTGACATGGCCGAGAACGGTCGGTGACTCTTTGCTGGGCCGGTCAGGCGACGAGGGACACATAACTCTTCGCCGCGAGCACATCGAAGCGGTGTCTGAACCACAAAGCGAAGAATGGTTGGTTCTTTCAGTCGAGGAAGAACAAGGCCCTGAACTTCATTTAGACCAAGGTGCAACAGACACTTCGGAGTCAATTTGGGATCCTGGAAACCCCTTCACCATTTGGGTGTTAGGGGACTCAATGGTCCAATTCTTTGGTGAGACTTTTGTGATGATGGCTGAAAAATCTCCGTCTGTCTCAGCCACGGCTGAACCCAAATTAGCTAGTGGATTGAGTCGGCCTGACTATTTCGATTGGCCAGCGCGCATTTCTGAGGTGATGACTACCTATGACCCAGACGCCGTGATCCTGATGTTCGGCGGAAATGACGCGCAAAACATTAGAGCCGATGACGGTAGATGGCTCGATCGATTTAGCGAGCAATGGGAAGAAGAATATCGAAGACGAATAGCACTTGTTATGGATCTAGCAGCGTCTGAACCTGAACGGATTGTGCTCTGGGTTGGTCAGCCGCCAATGCGTGGGGTCGGGTTTGACTTGCGCATGAACCAATTGAACGACCTTTATCGCGCAGAAGCAGACGAACGACAAGGAGTTCACTATCTCGATCTCCGATCATTATTTACCGATGAGTCAGGGAACTATGCCCGATATCTTCTTGACTCCTCCGGGCAATTAGTAGATGTGCGGTTGACTGATGGAGTGCATCTGAGTCATTGGGGCGGTGAGTGGCTATCCGAATTTCTTCTAAAAGAAATTAAGAAGTCTCCTGAAGTTGAAGAGCTATGGAACGAGTGAAATTCCGGTTCGTTGTCTACGTTGTCACCCTATTGGCGACGGGTTTGATTGTTGGCATTCCCAGCGCCGCGGAAGGAGAGGAAGACAACTCGTCGCTGCTGGATACTGCTAAGGCTTCTCGGTTCGACCCGTGGGGAGCGCCTCATCATCGATGGCCTGATCTACATACTTCGCACTTAGGCCAAGAAAAGGCCTACTACCACTGGAGTCGAGAAGATCGAAAGTCACTTTTGCCCGAAGCAACTGAGACAAGACCGCTCAATATCTGGGTTGGCGGTGACTCCCTCGCCGGAGGTGCTGCACTGGGCTTTAGAGAATTGGTGAGCCGAGAACGCCGCTGGGTTTATACCGAAGATGTCAGAAAGTCGACCGGCGTGGTTAGTGATTGGTATTTCGATTGGATCGAATATTTACGAGACGAAGTGGCCGATGGTCCCTACCAGGTCGTAGTGCTTTCAATAGGAGGTAACGATTGGCAAGGTTTTCGTGGAGGGCCTTCAGATAAAGGAAGCGCGGAGTGGGTCGCGCAATATCGGCAGAGGATCAAGAAAATGTTGGAGACCGTCGAGCGAACAGGACGTTTGGTCATCTGGGTCGGCATGCCGCATTTTCGGGTCCCTTTCATGGTGCCTTTACCTGATGTTGTGAACCCGATCACTCAAGAGGTATTTCATGACGGTGACCGAACTGCATGGATAGACGCAGCAGCAATCGTCTCACCAGACGGCATCTGGACCAAACATATTTTGGATGAGAATGGCGCAGCAATTGAGGTACGAACAGACGACGGCACCCACTACCAGTCAAATGGAGCTCGACTCATCTCAGCTGCAGTGGTTGCCGCTATAGAGGAAAGAAGTGACTGACCCGGTGAACTAGTAGGTCAGCCCCTGCCGCAGTTTGGCCGTTTACCGTGGTTGGCTTTGCTGCGACGAGCGCGTAACTTAAGTTTCTTTTTGCGCTTCGACATGTCCCCAAGGCTACAGGGGACTTAATCGATTCCCTAGAGATAGGAAACTCCTGTGTCTAACTGATAGCTCCCACATCTTTCAACTTCTCGACGTCCTCACTTGAAAATCCCCAATCGGTTAACACTTCAAGGGTGTGTTGTCCTGGTGCCGGGGGCGGCATTTGTACCTCACCAGGAGTACGGCTGAACTTGGGAGCTGGCCCAGGTTGCATAACACCGTCTACCTCAACAAAAGAACCCCGTGCCACGTTGTGGGGGTGCTCTGGAGCTTCAGACAAGTCGAGAACCGGGGCATAACACACATCGCTACCCAGCATTACTTCATCCCACTCGTCACGGCTTCGTGACTTAATTATTTCTGCCAGTCGAGACTTCTTCTCAGCCCAACTTTCCTGATCGTTGCGAGCCTCTGTTGACGAGTCTGTTAGGCCTGTCAATTCGAGGAGTTCGTCATGAAATTTGCCCTCGATAGAGCCGATGGATACAAATTTCTCGTCTGAAGTTTCGTAGACCCCATAATAATAAGAGCCGCCATCAAGGACGTTGTCCTCACGCTTGTCTGACCAGTGGCCCGAGGCATGCATTCCATAGATAGACGCCATCAAGGAAGCAGCACCTTCAGTCATTGCAGCGTCGACAACTTGACCTGCGCCCGATGTTTTTGATTCAAGCAGCGCAGCGCATATTCCGAACGCGAGATAAATTCCGCCGCCACCAAAATCACCCACAAGATTGAGTGGAGGTGATGGTTTGTCTGACGATCCGATCGCGTGCAGGGCTCCAGTCAGGGCGATGTAGTTGATGTCGTGACCTGCAGCATGCGCCATTGGGCCATCTTGACCCCACCCAGTCATTCGGCCATAAACCAGTTTCGGGTTTCGCTCAAGACATTCGTCGGGACCCAAGCCGAGTCGCTCTGTAACTCCCGGCCGGAAACCTTCGATCAAAGCATCTGCTTCTTCCACGAGTTTAAGAACGGTCTCGACACCATCGGAGTTCTTGAGATCGACCGATACCGAACGCCGACTTCTATTTAGAACGCTGTACTTTCTGCCCCTGTCTATCCCAAGATCTACTTGAGCCATACGATCGACCCGAACCACATCAGCTCCTAGGTCCGCCAAGAGCATGGCGCAAAAAGGCCCAGGCCCAATGCCAGCTAACTCAACAACTTTTACGCCACTTAGTGGTCCCACAACGTCCTCCCTAAGAACTAGTTTCCAGATTCTTTCACAGCATGGAGTGGGCTTCACGGCTGATGGGTGACTTGAGTCCCAGCGGCGGTAGCCTCGCCTGCCAATGGAACGATTCGGATTCGTCGGCCTACCCAATGCTGGGAAGTCCTCTCTGTTCAACGCCTTAGCTGGAGGCGGAGCACTCGCTGCTCCTTATGCGTTCGCCACCACCGACCCAAATGTTGGCGTCGTTAAGGTTCCTGATCAACGATTAGATGCTCTCGCTGAAATGAGTGAAAGTCGAAAAGTCGTTAACTCAACAACAGAGTTTGTTGATATAGGAGGACTAGTTGAAGGAGCCAGCCAGGGGGAAGGACTCGGCAACAAATTTCTTGCCGGGATTAGAGAAGTTGATGCCCTGGTTTTAGTTCTCCGAACCTTTGATGATGAGGATGTGCCGGGCCCGACTGACCCGATCGAGCACCTCCGTGTTGTAGAAATCGAGCTCACACTTGCGGACCTCGAGTCAGTAGAAGGTCGAATTGACCGGCGCCGCAAAGCACTGCGCGCTGATCCCCGAGATGCAGTGTTGGTGGCAGAAGTCGATGCTTTAGAAGAGGCGTTGACTTTACTTTCGGAGGGAACGCCCCTATATCAATCTGATCTTTCTGACGAACGCCGGTCAGCCCTACGAGAACATTTTTTGCTGACTAACAAACCTGTAATGGCGGTGTTGAACATAGGAGAAGATCAGTTGGCAGAAGCCAACGAACTGGCTTCTGCCCTAGGCACAGCACTTCCCGGTGCAGAAGTGTTACCGCTTTCGGTTCAATTAGAAGCCGAAGCGGCGTTGCTCCCTCATGAAGAAAGAGCTGATCTGCTTGAAGGATTGGGATTGGGAGAGGGTGCCCTTCCACTATTCGTTCGAGCCGCACATGAACTGTTGGGACTGCGAACTTTCTTAACGACCGGCGAACAAGAATCGCGGGCTTGGACCTTCAAAGATGGATGGAAGGCACCCCAATGCGCTGGCAGAATCCATACAGATTTCGAACGTGGATTCATAAGAGCTGAAGTGATTGCCCATGATGAATTACTTGCATTGGGATCGTGGTCCGCAGCGCGAGACGCCGGTCAACTTCGCCTAGAAGGGAAGGATTACCCCATGAGAGATGGGGACGTAGTCGAATTTCGCTTCAATGTTTAACGGCAAGAAAGTTCCGAGATCGGTAGAGAACCCATTTGACGTGCTCTTGGCTTGAAACGTCGTCGGAATGACAGAATGTTTTTAGGTTGACGCTGATGATCGAATCTCACGAGAACTTTGCCAAAGGAACTCTCTACCTAGTGGCCACCCCGATTGGCAACTTGGGGGATATTTCTCGCCGCGCGTGTGACTTGTTAGAGAGCGTCGAGGTGATTGCCTGCGAAGACACTCGCCGAACAGGAAAACTTCTAGAACTTCTTGGTCTGCGCGCACAAAGGCTCATGGTCGCTAACGAACACACCGAGTCTTCTGTTGGGGCGACTGTCGTCGCGCTGCTCGACCAGGGCCAAAGTGTTGCGCTAGTGAGCGACGCAGGTACGCCTGCCATTTCGGATCCGGGACAGCGTCTCGTTCGTTATGTCGTCGAACATGGACATCAAGTGTCGGTTGTTCCCGGTCCCAACGCCGTAACAACGGCTTTGACAGTCTCGGGCCTTTCTACAGATCGATGGGCGATGGAAGGCTTTCTTCCTCGAAAAGGCCTGGAAAGAGATCGTCGCCTCGCAGCGATCGCTTCTGACGATCGGACTACTGTCATTTTTGAATCACCCAAACGGCTAAAGAGAACGCTTACCGATCTTGCGACTGCATGTGGCTCCGACCGAGAAGCCGCGGTAATGCGTGAGCTCACCAAGATGTTTGAGGAAAGTGTTCGTGGGTCGCTAGCTGAATTGTCGACAAGATTTTCTGATGATGTGAAAGGGGAGGTTGTGATCGTGGTTGGTGCTGCCTCCCCACAAGAAATAAGTGACGAGGTCATTGTCGAAGCGTTAGAGGCAGAGTTGATAAACGGCGCGACCAAAAGCGGGGCAGTGAGTCAAGTCACCTCGAAGCTAGGGGTAGCGAGAAATCGTGTGTATTCACTGGCCCACGAGATCCGTGAATGAACCCTCTGCAATGAAAGCCTGCCGGTTGACAAGAGCTCGGTCGGTACCATGGCAGACGTGACCACCCCCTACTACGTCACCACTCCTATCTACTACGTAAACGATGCGCCCCACATCGGGCACGCGTATACGACCATCACAGCCGATGCCGTGGCTAGATGGAATCGGCTCTTAGGTCGCGACGTCCACTTTCTTACAGGCACCGATGAACATGGACTGAAGGTTCAGCGCGCGGCCGAAGACAACAACTGTTTGCCAATCGAATGGGCTGACCAAACGGTAGTCAGATTCAAAGATGCTTGGAGCCAACTTGAAATCTCGAATGATGATTTCATTCGAACTAGTGAGGAGCGTCACTACTCGGCGGTGCAGAAACTGCTGCAAGCCTGTTATGACAACGGAGATGTTGATCTTCAAACCTACGAAGGTCTTTATTGCGTTAGTTGTGAGGCCTACTTCAACGAAGCAGACCTCGACGACGGAAACTGCCCGATTCACGGCCGACCTGTTGAGCACGTAACTGAAGAGAACTACTTCTTTAAGTTGAGCCGCTACGAGCAGGCCCTCAAAGATTGGTACGCCTCTCACCCTGATTTCGTTGTGCCTTCCACTAAACGAAATGAAGCCCTCGGATTCATTAACCAAGGCCTCGAAGATTTCTCTATCAGCAGAACTTCGATTGACTGGGGCATTCCGCTTCCCTGGGATCCGGGCCACGTCACTTATGTCTGGTTTGACGCCCTAACCAATTACATAACGGCAGCGGGATACGTCGATGACCCCGAGATGTTCGATACCCACTGGCCCGGAATTCATCTGATTGGTAAAGACATTTTGCGCTTCCACTGTGTTTACTGGCCGGCGATGCTGATGAGCGCTGGGTTGGCTCCGCCCGAACGCGTCCATGTGCATGGGTTTTTGCTGGTTGGAGGAGAGAAGATGTCGAAAACTCGACTCAACCAAATTGCTCCAGGTGACCTGATTGAGGAGTTCGGCGTTGATGGGGTGCGACATCACTTCTTACACGGTCAAACTTTCGGGCCCGATGGGGACTTCAGTCACGAAGGAATGATCGCCCGTTACAACGCGGACTTAGCCAACAATCTGGGAAATTTATTGAGTCGAGTGACAACGGTGGTCACTTCGAAATGCGGTGGAGTGGGTCCATCGGCAAGCCCGGATAGTCCCTTAGCGGCGATTGTCGCAGAGGAATACCAAAAGATCTCTGATGGATGGAACCAGATAGCGCCGTCCATTGCCCTTGACTCGACCTGGAAAATTATTCACGAAACCAACGCGTACCTCGAAAGCGCTGAGCCCTGGAAATCAGACCCAGGCCCAGATGTCGATGCGGTTTTAGGGGATGCGTTAGAGGTTCTGCGCATCGTTTCAATTCTGGCCTCGCCCGCAGTGCCGAATGCTTGTGCGGAAATCCGCCGCCGCATTGGGCTCGATGAGGACCATACCCAAGAACGAGTCCCGGAAAGTGTTGGATGGGGCCAATACCCGGCGGGACTTCCGGTACTTAAAGGTGACCCATTGTTTCCGCGGCTCAAATGAGCGATATGAACTGGACTGACAATCACTGTCACTTGCCAGATGACATGGACCTCGCATCTGAAGTGGTGCAAAACGCAAAGGATTCGGGTGTCCAGCGACTTATTGACGTGGGCACCTCAATAGAACACAGCGTTAAATGCATAGCTCGCGCTCATCAATTTGATGGAGTGTGGGCGACTGCTGGGGTGCACCCGCACGATGCAAAAGACGGAATTGAAGGTCTGGCCCAACTCGTAACATCTCCCAAGGTCGTAGCGGTTGGGGAGTGCGGCCTTGACTACCACTACGACAATTCGCCCCGAGATGTCCAAAGAGACATCTTTGCCAAACAAATTCAACTAGCCCACCAAGTTGATTTGCCATTAGTCATTCATACAAGAGAAGCGTGGGAGGACACCTTCGACATACTCGACACTGAAGGCACTCCTGCCAAGACTGTGTTTCATTGCTTCACAGGTGGCCCCGACGAAGCTCAAGCCGGACTGCAACGCGGCGCTTACCTGTCATTCAGTGGGATAATCACATTTCCGAATGCGCCGGAGCTACGTGAAGCTGCTGCGCTGACCCCCTCGGATCGTTACCTAGTTGAAACTGACGCTCCCTATCTGGCACCAGTTCCCGAAAGAGGGAAAAAGAACCGTCCAGCATGGGTCACATTGGTAGGGGAGGGTGTAGCAGCAGCCAGAGGAGTGGGAATTAAAGAAGTAGCTGAAGAGTCATGGAGGAATGCTTCAAGGTTCTACGGACTGGTCGAGTGAACAGAAGAATCCTCTCTGTCAGTAGGCTCAACGAAATAGCTGCGATATTGGGTGGTTGGCGGTGCGACCTGTGCTTCGGAAGACCTGGCAGAGAACTACCCTTCTGCTCCTTTTAGGGGCAGCTGTCGCTGGTGTCGCGATTATGGCGATAAACGACTCAAATCCCAACTATGAAAAGGCTGTGCCAGAGCCTGCGAGCAGAACGATCACCGAATTCACAACACCAGATCTATCGTTGGCTGGCTTCAGGATTGGAAGCCTCGCAGTATTTTTGGTCGACAACCTGTTTTCAGGAACGCAATCACTGCTGAACACTGCAACATTGGACGCCGCATCAACCGTTACGACTGTTGCGACGCCAACCGAAAGCTTTCAACCAATAGAAACTTCGATGATTACTTCGACAACCTCCCGACCCTCAACATCACGCCCGGCGGCTCCGTCAACTACGACAAGAAAGGTAGAAGTTCCTTCTTCAAGTTCGATCCCGCCGACTACACAGACATCTGTCGTCATTACGACCACCACGACCATTCCGGCATCGACGACTGTCGCGGAAACGCTTCCTGTCAGCACCGAACCATCAGACGAATCTTTGGAACCATCTGGAGATGTAATTATCTTCGGACAGCCTTATCTCGATACATGGCCCACTTTGGAGATGTGGGAACGAATGGCCTGGTGTGAGTCACGAAAAACATGGGATGTGGACACCGGAAATGGATACTTCGGCGGGCTTCAATTTGCATTGGGCTCATGGCAATGGATGGGAGGCGAAGGAAGCCCAGCGGACGCCAGCAAAGACGAGCAAATCTTCAGAGCCAACCTACTCTGGCAAGCACAAGGCTGGAATGGTTGGCCCGGCTGTAAAAAATATTTTGGCTGGTCAAGATGGCAGGTCAGCGAATGACCTTGTCCATAACTGATGTACGGCGAATATTGAGCGAAGCTGGCATCAGCCCCAAGAAAAGCCTCGGGCAAAATTTCGTGACTGACCCAAACACCGTTAGACGGATAGCACGATTGTCGGGTATCAAAGAAGGCAGCCAGGTACTGGAAATCGGCGCAGGGTTAGGCTCGTTGACGCTCGCGCTCGTCGAAACCGGCGCAGATGTGACAGCGATCGAAACCGATCGATCACTGATGCCCATACTCCACTCGACGGTCGGGGAACAGGCGACGATCCTAAACGTTGATGTTCGTGACCTTTCATGGAACGACGTACTAACCACACCTGGTTGGCACCTTGTAGCAAACCTCCCTTACAACATCGCTACAACTGTTGTCCTCACAGTGTTGGACGAAGTGCCTGCTGTGACTCAACTCTTGGTTATGGTTCAGCAAGAAGCTGGAGAACGTCTAGCGGCAACTGTTGGAGATGCTGCTTACGGCGCTGTGTCAGTGCGTGTAGCCCTTCGAGCAGAAGCAACAATTGTTGGACATGTATCACCCTCAGTCTTCTATCCAAAACCACGAGTTAACTCAGCCCTCGTCGCAATCGAACGAATCGACAAAAACCTTGAGGACCATGTCGAAAAGGAACTTATAGAACTGGTTCGGATTGCCTTCAACCAACGCCGCAAGATGCTGCGGAAAAGCTTGAAAGGACGAGTAGATGAGGCCGTTTTAGAAAGTGCGAAGATTGCGCCGACCTCTCGACCGGAAGAGATTGAATTGGATAGATGGATAGACCTCGCACGGAAGTCGACGAACATCGAATCATGAATTCTGAACATCTGATCTGTCCAGCTAAATTGACACTCTCACTTAAGGTGAAGGGTCGACGCGCAGACGGCTACCACCTGATTGATGCCGAAATGGTATCCATCGACCTCTGTGACAAAATCGTGATTAGTGATGGGTCGGGATTGAAGGTTCGATCATCAGACTCAGGATTTGAAGTTCCTCAAAATGAAAACAATCTCGTCAATCGCGCACTCGACTTCCTAGGTCGCACAGCGGCGGTCATGATCGATAAGAGAATCCCATCAGGGGCGGGTCTTGGCGGAGGATCAAGCAATGCGGCTGCTGTTATGCGGTGGGCCGGTTTTACCGACCCGGTAGCAGCTACCTCATTGGGCGCGGATGTCGGGTTTTGTCTTCTAGGAGGAAGGGCTCGTGTCCAAGGCATTGGAGAGATACTTCAACCATTGCCTTACCTAGAACGTGAAATGACCCTGCTTATTCCACCAATAGGGGTGTCAACCGAAGATGTGTATCGGGCATGGGACGACCTAGGTAGCCCACTCGGTGACCATGGCAATGATCTTGAACCTGCAGCACTCACCGTCAAGCCTGAATTAGCAGACTGGCGAGACGCACTTAGCAAAGCAACTGGAAAGCGAGCTCGTCTAGCCGGTAGCGGTGGCACATGGTTTGTCGAAGGACACCACGAAGAATTTCGACACCGCGGAGTCGCATCAGTAAACGTCACAACCTTGCCTCAGCACAGCACCAACAAGAAAAGCGCTGCTGAGTGACTGACCTAGCGAGAACTAGCTATTTGTTTCGGCGTTGATAACGGGTGCGGCGAAGCATCTTCTTGTGCTTCTTCTTTCGCATGCGTTTGCGGCGCTTCTTTACGAGGGATCCCATGAGGAACTGCAGGGTAGCTGAACCTTGGCCAAGAGCCAACGTAAAGAGGGCCGACATTGTTCCGGTAAGCGACCGATATCGCGCACTTCTCGTCGTTAGGCTGGTGCTGTCGACCTAGCGCCTGTGGCGCTTCGACGGTCGGGGATCGTTCAACTGGCAGGACATCGGGTTTTGGTCCCGACAATGGAGGTTCGAGCCCTCCTCCCCGAGCTGACGCTCTGCGACTAACGTTTTGCTACCTATTCCGCCATGAAAGAATGGAATCTTTCGACGTGAATCGACAATTTTTTGGCGTCGCATGAGGGCAATCGTTCTAGCTGCTGGCAAGGGTTCACGAATGCTATCAACCGTGCCCAAACCACTACATCTACTGAACGGCGTACCGATGGCGCGGTACATCATGAAGTCGCTTGAAGAACTCCACTTGGAATGTACGGTCGTCGTCGTCGGGCACCAGGCACCACTTGTCTCTCAAACTTTGAGACAGATGTCCAGCGACCCGACTCGCCTAAAATTCGCTGAACAACGTCTCCAACGCGGAACTGCTGATGCAACCAAAGTCGGACTTCAGGCATTTGCTTCTGGTGACGGATCGGACGTGGAATCTGACGTGCTGGTGCTGCCCGGAGACATGCCTCTTCTCACGTCAGACACTTTGATCGAATTACAAGATCACCATGTGAAATCGGGTGCCGCGGCCACTCTGCTAACAGCGGAGTTCAAAGATCCATCAGGATATGGTCGGATTATTCGAGACGAACAAGGCCGAATTGAGCGTGTTGTGGAACATGTTGATGCCGGGCCCCATGAATTAGCTATTTGCGAAGTCAACACATCGATTTACTGTTTCAACTCACAGTTACTCGATGGAGCGCTTCGAGAAGTCGAAAGCTCCAATTCCCAAAATGAGTACTACCTCACCGACGTAGTTGAATTATTCCGGGCCAGTGGGCACCTCGTGACTGCGATGATTGCTGACGATCCAGACGAGATGCGCGGAGTTAACGACAAAAAGCAGCTGGTCGAATGCGAGACTTTGTTACGAGCTCGCGGAAATGTCAGATAGCCGGTGAAGGTGTCATCACGCCAACCGGTGAGACCACCTATGTTGTGGAGGTTTCACGAATCCAAGTCACTTGTCGGTAGAGGTCCAGATCGGAGATCATTGCCAAATTGGACTTCTTGCGGTTTTAACGCCGAGAGACGAGTACGCGTCAGCTACTGTCACATGACCGTTCTACAACTCTTCTTAGAGCAGGAGAAGCGATGGAACTAGTAACCAAAAAGCGTCTGCACCTTTTTACCGGTAGAGCTAATCCCGCGCTTGCCCAAGAAATCGCCGAACATTTAGGCATCGAACTGGGTGACCCAGGACTCATTGACTTCGCTAATGGCGAAATTAAATGCCGATTCGAAGAGTCCGTTCGCGGTGGAGACGTCTTTATTATCCAAACTCATGCAGCGACCGAAGATATGAGTGTTAACGACGCGATCATGGAGCACCTGATAATGGTCGACGCTGCACGACGAGCTTCCGCGAAACGGATAACAGCGGTCGCCCCCTTCTACGGATACGCCCGTCAGGACCGGAAAGCCCAAGGCCGCGAACCTATAACCGCTCGGCTAATTTCAGACCTTCTCCGTCAGGCTGGCGCTGACCGTCTTGTCAGCATTGAT
>SGYJ01000050.1 GCA_004214275.1 Acidimicrobiales bacterium
GAGGGTTGATTGAAGCAGTGTTTCGTCAGACCGGGATATGCCCACAGTCACTGTTTTTGCTTGATGTTTGATTGCGTCAACTGGTCGAGTGAGTTCGTCTATCGCTTTGGTGAGCGCCGCGTTGAGATCATCGATGACAACTCCTGGTCGGCCGACCTTGCCGACTTCTATCTGGTAGCTGTCTAGAGATGCGATACCCATTGCATATCTAAGAATGGTGACCACCTTCGCAGCAGTACTCGCTTCGAGGTGCCCGTCGTAACTGGAGCCTCGCAACCCGTCGAGAAATTGACCACCAGGAATCGCCAAGTCATCTCGTAGTCGTTCAAACGCGCCGTCTTCGAGTGTTCCATCGGCAATGATGGTTTCAAGTGTTGACCGCATTTGACGCAATGGCAGAGCTTGATTATCGATCGCCAGTGCTGCTTCATACCCAAATAGGTGGCCGACAATGGTCGCGAGGATGAAGTCGAGTGCGGGGTGTAGTTGGGGAACTGTCAGAAGTTCTGCGGCTGTTTCAAAACGCGATTCGTTTTCGCTGGCCACAACAACAGGAATTGCCTTGTGGGCACGATATATGGCCACTTCTTTGGCCACATCGTCGATGTTTGACCCACTGAGACCGGCGGCACAGACAAAGATAAGCGGCTCAGATGACAGGTCTATGTGTTTCTTGTCTTCAGTTCCGTCTTCTGGGATTGCTTTGTAGCAGAGTTCGGAAAGCTTGATCCTAATTTCGTTAGCTGCAATTCGGTTGGGACCGTTTCCTACTACCGCCCAATATCGTTTTTGGGGTGCGTGGCGTTGCGCAGCCATTGCTATGGACGGCCGTGTTGCTAAAACCTGTTCCATGGATTGCGGCAGTTGGCGTAAGGCGCTGAGTATCTCGGTTTGGTCTTGAGTTGTGTCGATTAGGTTCGCTAACGCGCTGCTGAGCAGGACACCAGCAACGACCTGTGCATAAAAGGCCTTGGTGGAGGCAACCGACATTTCAACATCTCGACCGTCCGAGGTGTAGAGAACGCCGTGAGATTTATCGGTGAGGTCGCTACCTCGACGGTTAACGATGGCGATGACGTGACCACCCCGTTGACGAACTAGGTCAACGGTACGGTTGGTGTCTGTTGTGGTACCTGACTGGCTGACTGCTACGACCAGCGTGTCTGACATATCGGTTGCCATAGAGAATCCGCTTAGTTCAGTGGCAAGTTGAGCTTCGACTGTTAGTTCTTGCTCTTTTATTAATGGACTCAGGAATTGGGGGATTGTTCGCGCAGCTACTGCGGCGGTTCCTTGGCCAATAGCAACGATTCTTTTTATTTGTTTATTCGCAAATGCATTCTGGATCGCAGCGGGGATGGTTTCGAGACCGAGGTGGACCAGTAGCTTGCCATCGGTTTCGATGATCCTTCCCCGAAGGGTTTTGTGAACTGATTCGGGTGCTTCTTGGATTTCCTTTAGAAGAAAATGAGGTGCGTCGCCTCGGTCGATGTCTCGTGTGGTGATGTCAGCGGTTGTTATTTCGTCTGTTCGGACGGGTAGTTCAGTTCCGTCGTAGGCCAAGCGAGTTACGCCCTGCAGGTCCCCGGCCTTTGTTGCGTCCAGTTGAATGATTTGACCGGCGCTGGATATCGGGTTTTGGGGGTCTGCCGGTTTTTCTCCGTCCATTCGGATCCATTGAGAGGCGTCTTCGACCACCCCATATGGTTCGCTGGCGACTACGTATGAGTTGTCGGCGATCCCCACGTATATGGCTTGACCACTTCCTCTCAGTGCGAGTGACAGTTTGTGGGGTTGGTCGGCATTGTGGCTAGCGATAGCCATTGAACCCTCGAAGGTCGAAACCGTGGCACGGAAAGCCTCGAGGTCATTCGAATTGGACGTCAGTTGTTTGCTGATGAGGGTCGGTACGACTTTGGCGTCGGTAGTGATTTCTGGTGATACCTCTAGGTTCTGGAGTTCCGCCAGGTCCATGTAGTTGTCGATGTCTCCGTTGAGGACAGCTGACACGTAGGGTTTGTTGCTGCTGTTGATTTCTTGTGAATCAACGGGGTGCGCGTTTGCTTCAGATATGACACCGACACTTGCCCATCGGGTGTGTCCTAGGACGGTGACTTGAGATTCGGGTCCAGCTATAGCTTCTTGAAGCAGTTCGTCACTGCGTATAGCTGCCCTGATGATGTTGGTGTTGTCTCCGAGGTCACCAATTTCTGCCGCGTTCTTGTACACAAAAGCTATGTGTTGTCCGCAGTCGCGAATTGCTCCTGATCGGAGAATCGCATCATTGAAACGGGGTCCTTGGAGTGCGCTGAATGGGAGGTTGTGGTTCGCTACAAAAACTTCGATGCCTGCTGAGTCTCTTCCGCGAACCTCCAGTCGGTCTAATGCTGAGAGAGCGGTCTGAATTGACATCAGCCCTGGGAGAGAACTGGGTTCCGGTGTTCCTCCGGCGAGATCAAGAACGGCTTCGGCTGTTCGTAGACGATCTTGTTGTATCGCCCAGAGCGAATCGCGCACCTCAAGCAGCGATGAGTTCAGATGTTCTAGGTCGATGGCAAGGTGGTCAAGGTGTTGGTCGATTGCGGTGAGGGCATCGTTAGCTCTAAGGATTTCGCCCTCGATCGCTAATGCCGAGGATCGGTCGAAGACAAGCATGCCGATCCCTGGGACACTTCGCAGTTCTCGGTCCGTTGCAGCTAATAGATCTGCAGTCTGTTTTATGTGCGCAACCATATTTTCTGGATCTTGAATGGCGGATCGAAGAAAAGTGACTGCTGAACTTAGGCGCGTAAGGATGATGTCCGGGTTGAGAATTTCTCGATGTTCCGGTCCGCGAAGGACGGCGATGATGCCGCACATACTGTTGAGGGTAGCGGCGGTGTGGCTGGTGTTATTCGCGGTCTAGCTGATACTGGCTTGAACGACGTCCGCTAAACGCTGCGCCTCGCTTTGGGCCAGGCTCTCGTCCGTTGCTTCTACCATGACTCGGATCACAGCTTCCGTGCCGCTCGCTCGGACCAGGATTCGTCCATTGTTCGCTAGTCGCGCTTGGGTCAGTTCGATTTCTTGTTGTATCTCTGCTGTTATTTCAGCTGATTTCGAGGGGACAGGAACGTTGAGGAGCACTTGAGGGGTCTGGTGCATCGCGTTATTTGCGAGTTCTGCACTGTTTTTGTCGCTCCGAAGCATGAGGTCCGTGAGGAGCGCTCCGCTCAGGAGACCATCACCGGTTGTTGCGTGGTCTCGAAAGATGAGGTGCCCAGACTGTTCGCCTCCTAGGACCGCATCGCCTGCGTCCAGTCGGGTCAGAATGTTTCGGTCCCCTACGGGTACTTCAATGGTGGCTATGTCCGCCTGCTGCATGGCTTGTCGTACACCAAAGTTCGACATCACTGTGATGACGACGCTTTTATTGACCAGCAGTTCGCGTTGATCAAGGTCGGTTGCGAATAGGCACAGTTGTCTGTCTCCATCGATGAGCGCGCCATTGGATGCAACGGCGATCAGGCGGTCTGCGTCCCCGTCTAACGCGAGCCCTAAATCAGCTCCGGCTGATTTGACTGTCTCAGTCAACATTTGAGGGCTAGTTGAACCACACCCCTGATTGATGTTTCGTCCATCGGGTTCATTGTTAATGATGTCAACTCGGGCACCGAGTTCACGAAAGAGCGGCTCGGCGATGTGAGAAGCAGATCCATTCGCACAATCGACAACAAGGTGTGCTCCTTCAAGTGTTCTGTCTTCCAAGGCGTCGATGATTGAGTTGATCCATGCGTCAGTCGGGTCGGCATGTTGTGTCGGGTCCACGCTTTGTTGTGTTGTGACTGGTGTGTTCGTGAGGAGTTCGTTCAACCGTTTTTCGATCATCGATTGTTCTTCGTCGCGAAGTTTTCGGCCTCCGGGAGCAAAGATCTTTACACCGTTGTCAGTCCAGAGGTTGTGGGACGCCGAAACTACGACACCACCGGAGTTTTCGACGTTCGACAAATACGCGACGACGGGTGTCGGGATTACACCGCCGTTGACTGCGGTCAATCCATTGTTGCTAATAGCCGACATGATTGCTTCAGACAACGCGGGCCCTGATTCTCGGGTGTCGCGTCCAATGATCCACCGGTCAGCAGGCAGTACTTCGCTCGCGGCTGTTGCGAGACACGTCACAAATCTTTGGTTGAGTATTTCGGGCGCGGGGCCACGAACGCCATCGGTGCCGAATGACAGTGTCATGTCGACTCCTTCAAGATTTACCGCTTGGAGTACTGCGGTGCCTTACGAGCTTTCTTGAGGCCATACTTCTTACTCTCTTTAGCTCGAGCGTCCCTGGTGAGCAGTCCAGCAGCTTTGAGCACAGGGCGTTGTTCCGGATCTAGTTCGATGAGGGCTCGTGCGATTCCGAGTCTGAGAGCGCCGGCTTGACCTGCCGGACCGCCTCCGTCGAGGGTCGCGTCTATGTCATATGCCTCAACCTGTTCCAGGAGACGGAGAGGTTCGGTGACCAACAGCCGGTGGACTGAAGAAGTGAAATAGTCATCGAAGGAGCGTTTGTTGCAGGTAATCACGCCGGTGCCTGGTCGAAGTCGAACTCGAGCGACGGCTTCTTTGCGTCTGCCTGTTGTCTGGGTGAGTGGAGCAGTCATTTATCTGTTGTTCTCAAGCTTTCGCTATGGCGTGTTCTAAGGTCAGGACTTCTGGTTGCTGTGCAGAATGTGGGTGTTCTGAACCGGCATATACCTTCAACTTGGTGAGCATTTGAGCCCCGAGACGGTTGCTGGGGAGCATGCCTTTAATGGTTCTGCGAATGGCGTCTTCGGGTTGCCGTTCGAGTAAGTCAGCGTATGTTTGCGACTTAAGCCCGCCTGGGTACCCCGAGTGGCGGTGGACTAACTTCTTTTCGGCTTTTTCGTTAGTGAGGACGACCTTGGCGGCGTTAAGGATGATCACGTGGTCGCCACAGTCAAGATGCGGGGCAAAGGTGGGCTTGTGCTTCCCACGGAGAATACGGGCTACTTCGGTCGCCATTCGACCAAGTACAAGGTTCTCGGCGTCCACAACGAACCATTGGCGTTGGATTTCGCTCGCTTTGGGGGAATAGGTACGCACTCTGCGTCAACCTCTCAAGTTTTCTGAAACAACATTGTTTCCAGTTTGACCCGGCGCAGGTGTGAAGTGGCCGAGGTTTAAGGCTACGGGCGTATGGTTCAAACGGCAAACGTCAACAACGAGTGATTTCTTGTTTATTGATCTTGCTCGCTGGGTTCTCCGTAGGTCACATGCTTCAACGTCAGCCCGTGAGGGGGAGCTATCGGTGGTGCAGCAGCCCTACTTTTTGCTTCTATGACAGCTTCGAACGCTTCAGGTTCAAGTTTTCCTAGGCCAACAGCTACACAAAAGCCTGTAAGCGACCTAACCATCTGGTGACAAAAGGCGTTCGCGGCTATTTCGAATTGAATTCGTTGTTGTGTTTGGGGAACCCACCGTGACGAGCGGATGTTTCGAACCAAAGGTTGTTCCAGTTGCCCTTTGGGGCGGCGGCAGAAAGACGTGAAGTCGTGTTCTCCTAGAAACAAACGCGCAGCGCGACTCATTGCATCAACATCGAGCGGCTCAGATATATGCCATTCGATGTCACCGCGCAGTGGGTCAGCTAGAGGGGAGTTCAGAATGTAGTAGTGGTACATGCGTTCAGTTGCGGAGAACCGCGCATTGAAATCATCAGCTACTGGTGTCACTGCCTGTATCCGGATATCGGCACTACACATGCCGTTCAGGGCAACTCTGAGACGTTCACAGTCAAGACGAGGACTGCTGCTGCAGAAAGAGACGACTTGACCCATCGCGTGGACACCTGCATCTGTTCGACCTGCAACCGTCAGCTCGATTGGTTCGCCAAGTACTTGCTCAAGGGCTGTGCGCAGCTCCCCACCAACGGTTCGAACATCTGGATTTTCGGCAAAACCCCGAAATCCAGTCCCCTTGTAGGCAAGGTCGATTCGGACAGTTTGGGCGAAGGTCACCACTAGGACGGTAGTTTCATATTCGTAGGGGAGGGTATAGATGTTTGATGTTGTTATCCGAAACGGACTTGTCGTTGACGGCACGGGGAGCCCTGGACAGACCGCTGACGTTGCTATACGTGACGGACGCATAGTCGCTATCGGAGAAGTATCCGACAAAGGCAACCATGAAATCGATGCAGAAGGCTTAGTCGTAGCTCCTGGTTTTGTTGATGTTCATACACACTTCGACGCGCAAGTCTTTTGGGACACAACGTTGTCACCATCGCCATTGCATGGTGTCACCACGGTCATAAGTGGCAATTGTGGGTTCACCATCGCCCCCTTAGAACCAGAACATGGCGATTACATGATGCGAATGCTGGCCAGAGTCGAAGGAATGCCTCTCGCTTCGCTTCAACAAGGAGTGCCTTGGAATTGGAGGACGTTCGGCGAGTACCTTGACGCCATCGACGGCAGTTTGATGCCCAACGCTGGATTCCTTGTCGGCCATAGCGCATTGCGTCGAACTGTCATGGGTGAACGATCAGTGGGCGAATTCGCCTCCGACGATGAGCTAACAGCCATGAAGGAACTTTTGGCTGAAAGCATCGCTGCCGGTGGTCTGGGATTCAGTTCTTCTTGGGCGAAGACGCATAACGATGCAGCCGGTGATGCTGTGCCGTCCCGTCACGCTTCAGAAACCGAGCTCGTGGAACTGTGTTCCGTGCTGAAAGACACGTCTGCAGTAGCTCTCGAATTCATACCGACGATCGAGAGATTCGACGACGAGGTATATCAATTACTCACAGACATGTCAGTCGCCGCGGACAGGCCCCTTAACTGGAACGTGATTTTCGCCAACGCTCGACAAGCCGATGTGATCCAAGAAAAGTTGCGAGCCTCAGATTTTGCTGCTGAACAAGGTGGTCGAGTCATAGCGTTGACAGCCCCTATGCCTGCTGAAAGCAGACTGTCTTTTGAAAGTGGTTTCCTGCTCGACACGTTGCATGGCTGGTCAGAACCTATGGCTCTATCGAACAAGGAAAAGCTGGCGTTGCTATCCGATCCTGAGCGTCGCAACGAATTGAACGAAAACGCTCAAAAGCCGAGTGCGTTTCGCGGCGTTGCCCGTTGGGAACGTCTCACTGTTGGGGAAGTAACGAACCAGGATTTAAAGCATCTTGAAGGTCGCTCCATTGGCGACATCGCTGAGGAATTGGGGAAGACCCCATGGGAAGCCTTATGTGAAATAGTCGTTGAAGATGATCTGAAAACCGGCCTGTACCCACCAGCGGCGGGCGACAACGAAGAGTCTTGGGCTCTCCGACAGGCCCTGTGGAACGATGAGCGTTGTCTCATAGGAGCGTCCGATGCCGGCGCTCACTTGGATTTCTTGGCGACATTCAACTATTCGACTTATCTGCTTGCAGCAGCTCGAGATAGAAACCTACTGAGCCTAGAAAGTGCTGTACAAAAGCTCACCGATGCTCCAGCACGCTTATACGGGCTCAAAGATCGTGGCCGTATTGAAGAGGGCTGGTGCGCTGATTTGGTCATCTTTGATGCAAACGAAGTCGCTCCGGCTGAAATTGAGGTCCGCGAAGATCTCCCCGGAGGCGCCTGGCGGCTATACAGCGAAGCTGTAGGCGTGCACCATGTGTTCATTAACGGTGAACAAGCAGTGCTGGATGGACAGTTCACCGATGCTCGACCAGGAACATTGCTCCGTTCTGGTCGCGATACTGAATCAGTGACAGCAGCTGGATAGCGTTATTAGTGGTCCCTGCCTTCAGGATCGAGAATGGTAATGAGTTCTTCGATATCGAACTCCGGTTGCTGAGAAGGACCAATTAGACGCGCTTCCGCTTTTTCAAGACGATCTACGGTGCTCTTAATAGCTGATACCGCGGAGTCGGGAATCACAACAGCACCATGCTGGTCCGCATGGATGAGGTCACCGGGCAATACAACCATGCCGTGAACTTCTACCTGAATCGCATATTCGACAACATGGACCCACCCATGGGAAGGACCTAAAGAACCAGCTAAAGCCCCGAATCCCTCAGCCCACATATCAACATCTCGTATCGAGCCGTTTGTTACCACTCCAACTGAGCCCAGACCTTTGTGAAGGTTGCTGTTTACTTCGCCCCAGTGGGCACCAAAGCCAACTAGTTCGTCAATGTCCTCTATGACCGTGACGGTGGGTGCCGGCCCTTCGGCTATGTGTCTGAAATAGTCGATGCGCATCGCCATGTCATCGGCCTTGTTTCGGCCCGACGGTCTGGTTGCCCTGATTTTGGCTGTCCGCGCGTATCCGACCATCGGGGGCAAGGACGGGTCATGGCAGATAAATGGCTCTGTTGTGAAACCTTCAACGCGACGCTCGGGGGCAATAAGTTCTATCGCGTTACAGATAGTCGGGGTGTCGAACCCTCGGAGGGTTTCTAGTTCCGTTAATTCCGGCATAACCGAATTCTAGGTGTGGGTTTAGACCAATTCGATGAGCGCCATGGGAGCGTTGTCACCGTGGCGCGGACCTAACTTGAGAATTCGGGTATACCCGCCTGGCCGATCTTCGTATCGGGGTCCAATCTCATCGATCAGCTTCTGGGCCATCTCTTGGTCTCCATTAAGACTGGATACAAGTTGGCGATGTCGATGGAGGCTGTTCGAGCCAGCGCTGGCCTTTTTAGCCTTCGTAATCAGCTTTTCTGCATACGGGCGAAGTGCCTTGGCTTTAGCTTCAGTTGTTTCGATGGCTTCGGCTGCAAATAACGATGCAGCCAAGTTCGCCATCATTGAACGTTGGTGACTTGAACTGCCACCGAGTCGGCGACCCTTTTTCGGAGTTGGCATCAGGATGTTCCTATTGGACCGTCGGGGTCATGCCTTTGAGAGCTAGCCCGCGCTCATCAAGCTTTTGGACAACCTCGTCAAGCGATTTTTGACCGAAATTTGTGATTGCCATCAGGTCATCAATGCTCTTTTCAAGGAGTTCACCAATGCTGTTGACTTGGCCACGTTTAAGGCAATTTCGTGGCCGCTCACTCAAATCTAGGTCTTCGATCGGCAACTCAAGTTCGGGTGAGGATGTCTCGACGATGGCGATTTCTTGGATTTCTAGCCCGAGAGGTTCTTCGCTCATGTCGGCTATAAGTCCGACGAGGCTGCGCAGCGTATCTCCTGCGGAGGCAAGCGCATCTCTTGGGCTCATGGCTCCATCAGTGTCAATGTCTAATATCAGTCGATCATAGTTTGTTGATTGTTCAACTCTGGTTGGTTCTACTTCCATGGAAACTCGTCGTACAGGACTGAACAATGCGTCGATGGGGATCACACCAATAGTTGAACTGCTGTCTTGATTTTCTGATGACAGGTAGCCGCGTCCTTCTTGGACAGTGATGTCCATTGAGAGGCGTCCGCCCTTACTCAAGGTCGCTACGTGAAGGTCTGGGTTAACACATTCGACGTCGTTTCCCCAGTCGACCTCACCAGCAGTGAGATCGCATGGACCTGACACATCGAGTCGAACCGCTACAGGTTCATCGCTGTGGCAGATCAAGACAACGTCTTTGAGGTTGAGAATTAGGTCGGTGACGTCTTCGACCACACCCTCGATGGTTGCAAACTCGTGCAGAGCTGCTTCTCCGTCGAATTTGACTTGAGTGATAGCCGCACCAGGCACCGACGACAGCAGGGTGCGTCGCAGGGAATTGCCGATTGTGTGACCGAAACCTGGTTCAAGAGGACCGATAGCAAATCGCTGCCGATTATCTTGCTCGTCTCCGAGGGCTTCAACTGTTGGGCGCTGCATGGTGAGCATGCTCACGATATCTCCATTGGGCCAGGGGTGGGTTACTTGCTGTACAACTCAACGATGAGCTGTTCGCGAACTGGGATTTCAATTTGTTCACGGGTTGGAACCTCTCGAACAGTGACCTGTTGGCCATTGTCGCCAGCGTCGAGCCACATCGGGGCAGCGCGATCGAGGACGTCGAGATTCCATCGGATAGTGACCATTTCACGAGCCTTGGGCCGTAATTCGATCACATCACCTTTACGGGCACGGAAGCTGGGCACGTTGACCCGGCGACCGTTGACGTTCACATGTCCATGACTTACGAACTGACGTGCCTGCGGGCGAGTTGCTGCCCAGCCGGCTCGATAAACGATGTTGTCGAGCCTGAGCTCCAGAAGGCGGAGCAGGATTTCACCTGTAACGCCTCGTTGTCTTGCCGCTTCGTCATATGTATTTCGGAACTGTTTTTCTGTGATGCCGTAGGTAAATCGAGCCTTCTGTTTTTCCTGTAGCTGAACAAGGAACTCGGAGTTCTGGCTGCGTCTACGTCCACGGCCATGTTCACCTGGTGGGTATGGTCGATTTTCGAGGGCTTTGGTCTCACCCGCGGTGCCCCAAACGTTTATCCCTAATCGTCGAGAAACTCGTGCTTTGGGTCCTGTGTAACGCGACATGTGTCAGACCCTCCGTCGCTTGGGTGGTCGGCATCCGTTGTGCGGCACGGGGGTCATATCTTTGATGCCAGTAACTTCTATACCGGCGTTCTGGATTGAGCGAATCGCTGTTTCCCGTCCCGACCCGGGGCCCTTGACTTGCACATCGACTCGCCGAACGCCATGTTCCATGGCCTTGCGTGCAGCTTCTTCCGCTGCCTGTTGCGCAGCGAACGGTGTTGACTTCCGTGAGCCTTTGAATCCGACATTGCCAGCAGAAGCCCAGGAGACCACATTTCCTTTTTGGTCACTGAAACTAATAATGGTGTTGTTGAACGAACTCTTAATATGCGCGACGCCGTGGCCGACATTCTTTCGTTCTTTGCGGCGCGGACGCCGTGCTGGTGGTTGAGGATCCGACATGTTCTTCTTTCAGTCTTTTTCTTTGCCGGCGATCACTTGAGGACCTTCTTTTTACCAGCGACTGTCTTTCTTGGTCCCTTTCGGGTGCGAGCGTTTGTATGGGTTCGTTGCCCTCTGACCGGTAGGCCTCGTCGGTGACGAATTCCTTGGAAGCATCCAATTTCAATTTTGCGTTTAATGTCTTGCGCTACGTCGCGGCGGAGATCACCTTCGACGGTGTAGTTCTCATCTATGAAGTTTCGTACTTTGACAATTTCTTCGTCAGTTAGGTCGCGGACACGGGTGGCTCGACCAATGTTCAACGCTTCACATATGTCTGAGGACCTAGTGCGTCCAACTCCGTAGATGTAAGTGAGGGCAACCTCGACTCGTTTTTCTCTTGGTATATCAACACCTGCGATGCGGGCCATAGTTCAGAAACTCCTATCCCTGTCGCTGCTTGTGGCGCGGGTTGGGGCAAATCACGCGAATTCGACCATGACGCCGAATGACTCGGCACTTGTCACAGATCTTTTTGACGCTGGGGCGGACCTTCATTGGGATACCTGGTGCTGGGGTCGCGGGTGAAATACAAACCTGAAAATGCGACCGATTGCGGACGCGGCGTTATTGGATCGACCAACAAGCCGAAGAAAGAGCATACCGGGCGAGGCTTCAGGCACCAATCTCCACGGCATAGTCAGTTTCGACTTTCGATCGCGCTAATAATGCGACTTTGAACCTCTTGTTCGCTTCCTAACCCGTCTACGGCAGCTAGGACTTCTCGCGAAGAGAAGAAATCTAACAGCGGGGCTGTTTCTTCTTGATATAGCTGCAGCCGTCGTTGGATGGCTTCGGGAGTGTCATCATCTCGACCGCGAGCAAGCATTCGCTGCGTAACCACGTCGTCCGGCACTTCAATATCGATAGCAAGGTCGATGCCCTGAGGCGCGAGCATTTCCACCAGTCCCTGTGCTTGTGCGTCGGTCCGAGGGAACCCGTCAAGTAGGAATCCGTGTTCAGCATCTGGTTGAGCTAGCCGTTCTTCAACGATGCCAAGAATGAGATCATCGGAAACTAGATCGCCTGCGTCCATGATCGCTTTGGCTTTTAGGCCTAGTTCAGTGCCTTCAGATACTGAGGCGCGAAGCATGTCCCCAGTGGAAATATGGGGTATTTCGAAGTGCTCAA
This sequence comes from Acidimicrobiales bacterium, assembly GCA_004214275.1. Lineage (GTDB taxonomy): Bacteria > Actinomycetota > Acidimicrobiia > Acidimicrobiales > Poriferisodalaceae > MedAcidi-G3. The sequence goes on from SGYJ01000050.1 coordinate 12,045, forward strand.
CTAGCAACGCGCATTGGGTGCCTTTGCCAGCTCCTTGTTTGCCGAGGATCACGAGTCGAGTCATTAGATATGCCTTGACTACTTAAGAAAGCCTTCGTAGTTGCGTTGGAGCAACTGGCTGTCTACTTGTTTCATCGTTTCGAGAGCGACGCCTGCGGCAATGAGGATCGACACGCCACCAAAGCCGATTGACGCTCCGCCGCCACCCATGGCTCCCAAGTCACTTGTTAGGGAGAGAAGGACTGTGGGAATGAGCGCAACCAGCGCGATAAATAAGGCGCCCGGCAAGGTAATGCGGTTAAGGATCTTGGAGAGGTAGCGCTCAGTTTGAGGTCCTGGTCGTACCCCAGGTATGAAGCCACCTTGTTTGCGAATATTGTCCGCCTGACGCACAGGGTCAAAAGAAATCGCTGTGTAGAAATAGGCGAAACCGACGATCAGCATGCCGAAGAAGAGGATGTAAACAATGCTGTCTGGCTGGGTGAGGTAGTCATTCACGAAGGTTTGTAGCCATCCCCAGTTCGCCACGTTCGATAGCAAGATCGGTAGGAACAGGATCGAACTTGCAAATATGACAGGGATGACGCCGGACTGATTGACCTTGAGTGGGATGTATGTGTTTTGTCCGCCATACATTTTCCGCCCCACTTGGCGTTTGGAGAATTGAACCGGGATACGGCGCTGGCCTTGTTCGATAAAAACGATCGCGACCATCATTGCAATCGCTACCAAGATGGCTGCTCCTAAATAGAAATTCCCTTCGACGGCTCGTAGGCGAGCTCCGTCAAATGGGATTGTCGAGACGACCGAAGCGAAAATCAGAAGGGACATGCCGTTACCGACGCCTCGTTGGCTTATGAGTTCACCCATCCACATAAGTAGTGCAGTGCCAGCTGTTAACGAAATAATGACGAGTGCCACGCGAGGGAATGTGAAATCTGGGATGACGATGACTGCGCTGGTATTGCCGAGCGCCGTTCCTTGGCCGCGACCAAATATGAAGGTGATTCCAGTTGCCTGGATGAACGCGATTGCAAGTGTCAAATATCGGGTGTATTGGGTGATCTTTTTCTGACCCACCGCTCCCTGTTGTTGTAGTTGCTCTAAGCGAGGGATCGCAACGGTCAAAATTTGTATGATGATCGACGCGGTGATGTACGGCATGATCCCAAGGGCGAAGATGGCGAAATTGGTCAGCGCTCCGCCTGAGAAAAGATTGAGTAGGGCGAGCACGCCACCTGTTTGGTCCGCTTGTTCTCGAAGCGACAAAATCGCGTCGAAGTCAATCCCTGGCACCGGGACTTGGGAGCCGAGTCGGTAAGCGCCAAGGATGGCCATGGTGAACAGGATCTTCAGTCGAAGATCTGGAACACGAAAGATGTTGCGCATACTCCCGAGCAAGGTAAACCCCGTTTATCGGTTGGTGTGCTGGTTGCCGCGAGCTGGA